>JAPLJP010000103.1 GCA_026388535.1 Deltaproteobacteria bacterium
GAAATGTTTTGCCATTGGTTTTAATGTTTATCCAATCGGCAAACCGGCTTTAAGTCACTTTAAAACCTGATTCCGTTTAATATAGTCCCACTTAGCTTTGCACGTGGGTAAGTTCCCGCGTCCCTGCCAACTAAGTTGGCGGGATTGTCCTTACAGGCTTTGGCTGTAGGATAGTTCGACCCATAAACTTCATTTCACTACGTTTATGAAGTTTTGGGGCTCACTGTTCCTCTTGCGCTTCAAGCTTCCTTCCATTCGCTCTCACCGAGAGTCACAATCGTTTCGCTACTGGGATATCCCTATGTGTTTCGCACACGGGATAGTTCGTCCAACAAATTTCAGTGCGCTACGCTTCTGAAACTTGGGACTCACTAATTTGACTAACGCTTCCTATAGTAAGCGAGTCTCATGAAATAAAATCAAAAGCGTTTTTAATAAGTTTTATTTCGTTTCCGGAGGGAAGCACCGTTATCGCCACTACATCGAATCGCGCTCCGGAATCAGTTATATTTTTCTGCTGCAAATACCACAGTGCCAACTGAGATATCTTTTTTTGTTTTATTATTCCCACCGATTGTTCGGGATAACCCATTTCTCTGGACTTTCTGGTCTTAACTTCAATAAAAACAAGCTCTCCTTTTTCTTGCGCAATAATGTCTATTTCGCCCGCTGCACAACGAAAATTTGTTTCAATTATACTGTAACCATTTTTTTTTAGGAAAGCCGCCGCGATTTTCTCTCCATCTTTTCCAGTGGTGATTTTTTTCAAATCTTTCATTTTAAAAAGTGAACTCAAGGGTTGTTTGATTTAAATTTTTGACATGAAATGATTTGCGATGGATTTTACACATGCCGAATTGTTCAATAGCGCTGCAATGCTCTTTTGTTCCGTAACCCTTGTTTTTCTGGAAATTATACTGGGGAAATTGGCGATGATATATTTCCATGATCCGGTCGCGGGATACTTTGGCAATGATTGACGCAGCAGCGATGGAAATACTCAGAGAGTCACCCTTTACCAATGGCTTTTGCGGGGTATGTAGAGGGATGCAGTGAAGACCGTCTATTAAAAGAAAGTCCGGCGAGGTGGAAAGTTCGAGAACTGCTTCACGCATAGCCTGAAGCGTCGCTCTCAGGATATTAAATTGATCTATAATATCCGCGTCAACAACTCCCGTACCGATTGCCACGGCCTCTTTCCTGATTACTTCGTAGAGTTTTTCTCTTTTGGCTGCAGAGAGTTTTTTGGAATCATTTATCTCGGGATTTACGTAATCGGGCGGAAAAATTACGGCCGCGGCCACAACCGGCCCCGCCAGCGGTCCCCTGCCCGCTTCATCAACGCCAGCAATGAGCTGATAGCCTTCCTGATAAGCGATTTTTTCAAAAGTGTCCAGTGAAGCCCCCTTCTCCCCCGGCTGGAGTCTGGAGATTCCAAGTCGCGGGATTGAAAAAGAAAGGCGATAGCTCATTTCTGTTTGCAAGAAAGTTCTATAAAACAGAGGAATTAAAACAAAGCAGGTTCTAATTTAACTCAATCTTCTATTACTGTTTCGTTGCTTCTTTGATTCTTGCTTTTTTGCCTCTGAGGTTTCTCAAATAATAGAGACGGGATCTACGCACCTTGCCTCTGCTAATGACTTCAATCTGATCAATAATCGGTGAATGCAGGGGAAATGTTCTTTCCACGCCAACGCCGTAAGAAACCTTTCTCACTGTAAAATTAGCCCTGCTGCTGCCGCGTCTTTTACGGATTACAATTCCTTCAAAAGCCTGAATTCTCTCCTTCTGGCCTTCAATGATGCGGACATGCACCTTTACCGTATCACCCGTTTTGAAACCGGGAATATCACCTCTCATGTATTCTTTTTCCACCATTTCTAAAACATTCATTTATATTTCCTCCTGCAATCCTCGCATTATATTTATAAATTTAAATACCGATGACTCTATCTAAAATAATCGCTACTGCTGAGCGCACTGCAAGGTGATTGTAATTGCCGTGACCTTTTATCGGTTCTAGCCGGTAGTCCACCTTGTTTGCCACTTCCGCTGCAATTCCCGAACCTGTCCCGAAAATAAGAAGATAAGGTGAATTGCTGTTTCGCAGCATCTCTTTTAGCTCGGTAAATTTTAAAAGATCACCTTTAAAGTTAGCGCCGGTAACAATAGTTTTAGGCGTAAATCCCGATTTATGCACAATGTTAGCAACTACTTCTTCCAAACTTTCCTTTATCCGGATTGATTCAAAAGCGGCCTGCCGGAATTTATTATAATTCGCTCCGTAACCTTCCCGCCAATGACTGATAATTTCTTCGGCCAGATTTCGCTGTTCCGTTACGGGGTTGACTATGTAAAATCCTCTTACCCCGTATGTTTTAGCAAGCCTGGCAATATCGTGAATATCCATATTGGCAATGGCTGTGGTTACAATTCTGCCTTCTTTATTATACACCGGATAATGTAAAAGAACTATGTAAAGCATTAGCGCTTTTCCGTGTTATATATACTTAATAGAAAATAGTTCCCGTATGAATCTTCCCGTCCCGAATCGCTTCGCTTTCGAGACAATTCCACTTACGCTTCAAACTTCACATCGTTCGTTTTCAGCGAGTGTCAACATCCCGAATAGCTTCGCTTTCGGGACAATTCCACTTACGCTTCAAACTTCACTTCGTTCGTTTTCAGCGAGTGTCATTGAAAAGTTGCCTTAACTACCTCATAATCTTCTCAAAATCAAGCCATTATATGTCTTCCAGCCTGATTTTTTCCAGAATTTTCTTATCTTCTGCAGAAGAAGGATTCTCCGATGGTTGATAGGGGATTTCCTAGAACATCAGGAATTAGCCTAGAAACTGCGTCAATCAAAACTAAAGCGGCAAGTTCTCCACCTGTTAAAATATAATCGCCGATGGAAATTTCGCGGTCAACTAAATGCTCTCTTATCCTTTCATCCACGCCTTCATAACGGCCGCAGATAATGATTATTTGTTTTTTTTCGGCCAGCTGGGCTGCAATTTTTTGATTAAGAGTTTCTCCCTGCGGCGTCATCAGCACTGTAAGGGAATCGTTTTCAGAATTCTTTACTGCCGCCAGAGCCTTTTCCACCGGCTCCACTTTCATGACCATTCCGCATCCGCCGCCATAAGGAGCGTCATCGGTCATCTTATGCTTATCTTCCGCCCAATTGCGGATATCGTGGAGGCGAATATTTAAAAGATGTTTTTCCTGAGCTTTCTTCAGCAGGCTGAAATTGAGGGGAGATGAAAACATTTCGGGAAAAATGGAAAGGATGTCAAATTTGATCACGTTTTACAGCCCTTCCAGTAATCTTACTGTCATAACACGGTTATTTATGTCTATCCGCCGGATTACATCGGCGATAGCGGGGAGAAGTATTTCTTTTTTTTCTCCCCTGCAGACATAAACATCATTACTGCCTGTGGGAAAAATGGATTCTATTTTGCCTAGATAGTTGCCTTCTTCATTGTAAACATCAAGCCCGATAATATCCTGCCAGTAATATTCTCCATCCGACAGTTGTTCCAGCATATTTTTCGGCAAGAAAACTTTACAGCCAACTAAAGCCTTTGCTGATTCTGCATCAGCTATGCTTTCCAACTCGATAAAAAAACTTTTACCGGAAGCGTCAAATTTTCTGAGGCCAAAACGGTTTTTTTGCCCGAACGAATTTTCAATATAGACAAACTCTAATTTCGAAAAATTATTTTTTGTCTCCACGTAACTTAACACTTTTAGACAACCGCGGAGACCTCGAGTTTTTACAATCTCCCCAACAGCAAAGAGATCCATTTTAACCTATTCTATAATTTCCAAAACTGCTCTTTTGTGCGCCTTAGCCGAAGCGGCGCTTAAAATCATCCGGATAGCCTTGGCTGTTCTGCCCTGCTTTCCGATTACTTTGCCTAAATCTTCTTTTGCCACACGCAATTCAATTACAGATGTCTGTTCGCCGACGATTTCAGTTACTTCAACCTTGTCCGGAAAATCTACTAAAGCCTGAGATATGTACTTAATCAATTCCTTCATAGTAATAACCTCCGCTGATTTTGATTAATTCTTTTTAGAAATCATTTTATCAATAATAACTTCAATATTTAAGCGACACATGGCTACAATTATTTTATTCGGCATTAAAGATAATTAAAACTATAAAGCTGTCTTATTTAACTCTAGCTTCAATACCTTTTGTTTTCAGCAAATTAGAAACCGTCAGAGTTGCCTTTGCGCCCTTGGCTAACCATTTACGAACACGATCTTCTTTAACCGTAATTTCCGCCGGATTTTTTTTCGGATCGTAGTTTCCTAAAATTTCCAGAAATTTTCCATCCCGGGGGAAATCGGTATCCGCTGCCACAATACGATAATAAGGTTTGCTTCTTGCGCCCATTCGAGTCAGTCTTATTTTAACAGCCATTGATCTTAAATAATTCCTCCTTAAAATAATAATTTTTTTACATTTTTTTATTTATCACAGTTTTTTCTATTTTAAAAGCGAAAATTCCGCATCAAAGATTTCACTCCGTCTTTCTTATTAAATTTTTTCATCATTTTCCTGATTTCCGTATAATTTTTCAACAAACGGTTTACATCCTGAACAGATGTCCCGCTGCCTAAGGCGATTCTTTTGCGTCTTCGGCCGTCAATGATCAGGTAGTCATAGCGCTCTTCTTTAGTCATAGAATCAATAATCGCTGTTACTTTAACCAATTCCTTGTCATCGGGCTGTGCGTCTTTTAACGCTTTCATTTTTCCCAAACCGGGAATCATGCCCATAATATCTGAAATCGATCCCATTTTCTTTATTTGTGTCAATTGGTTACGGAAGTCTTCCAATGAGAAATTATTTTTTCTGATGCTTTTTTCCAGTTGGAGCGCTGTCTTTTCATCAATGTTAGCTTGAGCTTTTTCCACTAAAGTAAGAATATCGCCCATGCCTAAGATGCGTGAGGCCATTCTTTCCGGATGAAATACTTCCAGATTTTCTATCTTTTCTCCTATCCCCACAAACTTTATGGGTTTACCAATAACTGCTTTCAGAGATAGCGCCGCGCCGCCTCGCGCGTCGCCATCCATTTTTGTCATAATAACGCCATCGATACCGATGATTTCATTAAATTTACTGCCGACGTTAACGGCATCCTGTCCTGTCATCGCGTCAGCAACATAAATAATTTCCGCTGGATTGACCTTTTGTTTGATTTTTTTAAGCTCATCCATCAGAAGGTCATCAATGTGCAATCTTCCTGCGGTGTCAATAATAATTACTTCATAACCATTTCTTTTGGCCTCTTCTACTGCCTGAACACAAATTTCCACCGGGTCTTTAAGGCCATTGGCCTCAAAAACGCCCGCGTTAATCTGTCTTCCCAACACTTTCAGTTGCTCCATAGCGGCAGGACGGTAAACATCCGCCGATACAAGATAAACCTTCTTTTGTTCTTTTGATAACAAAAGGGCTAGCTTCACGGCAGTTGTTGTTTTACCGCAGCCTTGTAAACCGACAAGCATGATCGGAGCGGGAATCCGCGAGCCGAACTTGATATTGGCGCTGACGCCTCCCATAAGATCAACCAGACGGTCATGAACAATCTTTACCATTTGCTGGCCGGGAGTGATGCTTTCGAGAACTTCCTTGCCGATGGCCCGTGTGCGTACATCCTCGATAAAATCCTTAGCCACTTTGAAATTAACGTCGGCTTCCAGAAGCGCCATGCGGATTTCCTTGAGCGAGGCATTAACATTCTCCTCATTCAAAACTCCGCGTCCCTTTAATTTTTTAAAAATATTTTCCAGTTTTTCAGACAGATTTTCAAACATAGTTAAGTTACCCGATACATTTTTTAATTCTTCTTTGCTTCGCCATCAACGCTTTTGACGATGCAGTTTGTTCCTGTTTTCCGGGAAATTTTTTGCGCGGCTTCATCTGCTTTAACTTTATCTTCGAAACCGGAAACAACCACGCGAAACAAAGCCCCCTTCCCCTTGACATCAACTTTAATCACCTGAGACACAAAACCTAATGAGGCTATTTTTTTATTCATTTTATTCGCTTTGGATTTATCCTTCAAAGAAGCGGCTTGAATTGTAAATTTCTGCTTGCCGGAATCAAGAGATGGCGCGATTCCTTTTCCTTTAGATTCGCTTTTTTCAATAATTGTTTCAATTACCGGCTCTGCAGATTGCCTTGTAGTATCTATATTAATATTTCCGGTAACATTTCCCCCTTCATTCTTCGGCGGCACAATCTGAACTGATTGTTTATCAGTAACGGGCTGATCCTGCGAAACGCCCTTCTTGCTGGTCAAGGTATTGTAAAAGGTCAGATCAATATCTTCCTTATTGGAAGATTGGTTCTGCTCGTTTTTATCATCCGGCGCATTGGGAAAAGTTCCGATTTTAGCCGGACGCCAGACAATCGCCAATATTCTTTGAGGTATCGCGGCAATTTTTTCCGGATATGTATCAACGTTCTTACCGACATCAACGCCGAACAAAAAAGCCGTGCATAAAAGAGCGGCCATTCCCGCAACGATTATTATTAATCCCGCCTTGCCTACTTTCAATTCAAAATTTTTAATGTTTCCGGGAGCCATTTATTCTACTAAAATATTTTTAATATAAATCAAGCGTATAAACCCCGCTTCGCTACGGGGATAGTTCGCCTTACGTTTCAAACTTCATCCCGACTCGTCGGGATTCGTTTTCAACTTGGCTCACTACATTTTTTCCGGCGCACTCACGCCCAAAATTGTCAAAGCGTTTTGTAAAACAATTCTGATTGCCTTTATCAGGAACAGCCTTGACGCAGTTAATGGTTCATTTTCTGAAATTACCTTGTTTTTATTATAATAGCTATGAAAAATTCCAGCTAATTCATTCAGGTAAAAGGTGATGCGATGCGGCTCCAGAGATCTGGCGGCGCCGTAAATAATTTCCGGATAACGCACCAGCATTTTGATCAAGGTTTTTTCTTCCGGTTCATTCAAAAATGAACAATCGGTATCCGCGTAAACCGGCATAGCAATACCGCGCTCCTGCGCCATTCTCAGGATACTGCAAATACGTGCGTGGGCGTATTGCACATAATAAACCGGATTTTCATTGGATTGTTTTTTGGCCAGTTCCAGATCGAAATCCAGATGGCTGTCCGAGCGGCGCATGAGAAAATTATAGCGGACGGCGTCCCTGCCCACCTCATCAAGAACTTCCCGCAGGGTGACAAACTCGCCGGAACGCGTGGACATTGCCGCGGGCACTCCACCCCGAAGCAGATTTACCAGTTGCACCAGAATTATTTTCAAAGCGTTTTTATCATGGCCGAGAGCCTGAATTCCCGCCCAAAGACGCGGCATATAACCATGATGATCCGCGCCCCAGATATCGATAATCATCTCAAAACCGCGGGAAAATTTATTCTGATGATAGGCGATGTCGGCGGCAAAATAAGTCGGTTCGCCGTTTTTGCGGATGACAACCCTGTCCTTTTCATCGCCGAAATCAGTCGTTTTAAACCACAGTGTCTCACCGTCGGAATAAACAAATCCCTGTTCTTGCAATTTATCTAATAGTTTAGTCACGCCTTCGTTTTTATATAGTTCTTTCTCACTGAAATATTCATCAAAGACAACGCCGAAATCCCTTAAATCAACCTTGATTTCCTCGTGAATTGCCCCACCGGCCACGCCGGTAAAATAGCTGATTGTTTTCTCTTCGTCAGTTTTAAGATATTTATCTCCTTCGTTTTTAATAATTTCATTGGCGATATCTTTGATATAATCGCCCTGATAACATGTTTCCGGAAACTCAATTTTTTCGCCGTAAAGTTCTCTGTAACGCAACAGCACGGACTTACCCAGGTTATTCATCTGGTTTCCGGCATCGTTGATGTAATATTCTTTGGAAATTTCGTGACCGGTTGTAATCAGCAGACTGGCAATCACATCGCCGACAACCGCGCCGCGGGCGTGACCGATATGCAAAGGACCTGTGGGATTGGCACTCACAAATTCCACTTGCACTTTTTTCCCGCCGCCAAAATCAGATCGCCCGTAATTTTCTTTTTGCTCATCAATATTCCTCAGGGCGTTTTGCCATACTCTGTCTTTGATGAAAAAATTAATAAAGCCCGGACCGGCTATTTGCGTTTTTTCTATGATATTTTCCGGATCGGATATGTTTTCCAGAATTATCTGCGCAATTTTGCGCGGATTTTGTTTGGCCTGCGCCGCCAGCATCATCGCGGCATTCGCGGCGTAGTCACCATGATCGGGATTGCCGGGCGGTTCCACTTCCAGATAAGGCAGTGAAAATTCGGGAATCTGGCCTTTTTGGACGGAAAGATTTAAAGCGCTTTCCAATATTTTCGAGATTTTATTTTTCATAATTGAGCGGATGCCTTATAAAAAAAATGACAAGCAGTTTTAAATATCATTTACTGCTTGTCACTGCAAGTTGAACTGTTATGTATTTAATTAACTCTGCTGGTCTTTTTTTACAGCTTCGTCAATGTCATTATCTTTAATAGACAAGTCGCGGGAATAATCCGGACAATGGACAAATCCCTGCGCGTCCGTGGCGACACTGAAACGTTTCTGGCAACTAACTCTCCAGGCGCAGATCGCGCAATATTTTTTTTCCGTACCCATAAGCAAATCCTTTTCTTAATTAAATTAACTTCAATTAATCGCACAGTTGAACTTTTTCAGCCTGGGGCGAAGCTTTACAAAGATATCATCTTTATGTCAAGCTGTTTTGTTTTATCATTCAATAATTTATTTCAACCGCAGATCCTTCCAGTAACGCAAACTCTTACCTGGTATATTGCCTGGTACGGCATCATTTATTCTGTGAATGCCAACATAAACATCGGCCTGCTTTGAACGATCAGGCGGACAAGATATAACAGCGCCGGGAACTATGCCGGGGACTGTGGTATCTTCACTCCTATTATTTCCATTGAGCGTTCCCGCACCGGTTATGTAATTTATTTCGTAAATCTTGGACGAACAGTCTGACGCTACATAAGTTGTAAAATATAAATTCTTATTATAAACAACAGGAGCACCCAATACTTTTTCCCCGGGAGCAAGATTTATATACCATCCGCCTTCAGATGTGTCAGTATCAGTATATGTTGAGGTAGTTATATTCCGTAAATTACCACTGGTGTAGGTTGTTGACCGGTCATTGTCTTTCAGGGCATAGAAACTATCGGCGCTGGATGGGTATTTAGGTGCTGTTTTATCTCCTGTGCCGAAATAAATCCAAGTATCGCCGGTGCTTGCCTTGACTACTGCCGGCTCTGTATATATGGCCTGTTTATTGGTAGTTGATGTGTTCCTAAATAATAAGCTGCCTGACCAACCGGGAGAAGAAGTAGTGTTACAGGATGTTCCATCGCTTTTTAAACATAATTTCATACGCCAGACGTTGGCGTTTGAATCGCCGATATATACAGTATCCAGATAACCATCACCGTCGGAATCTACAGCAACTGGATTGCCGGCAAGGTCATAATTCATATAAGTGGTGTTATTAGCACGAGTATATCTCCACAAGATCATTCCGTTGCTTAAATCAACTACAAAAAATCCCTTTCCGCTAGTGTCAGCGCAGGAGCTTGATGTACAAGCAGATCCGCTGGTTCCAGAATAACCTCCTCCGATAAATCCCACCCATTTTTCAGCATTATTAATACTAACCCTGCCGATAAACATTTTGCTCCAGGGATCACCAAGATACGGGCCATCGGTACTTGAAATTGAGCTTCCTCCGCCCAAATTCCATTTAAAAATAGGATTTAATGTATCTGTAATATCAAGTACATAATAACCGCAATAATTGTTATAAGTTGATGCACTATAGCTCAAAGCATAGGCTGGGGTGGTGCCGCTTGTAGTACAGCTTGTAGCTGTCGATGGGCATATGCATGATGCGTATCTGCTCCATTGGTTTTGGTTTCCCCCGCGCCCTTCAGCTGTAATGAGATATGTGTACCAGTTACCTGCTAATTTAGCTGATCCGCTGTCTCCATTTTGAAACCAGACGTCCGAGGCACTTGTAGGACCATCAATAAAATACTTATGGCTAAGAGTGGTTGATGTATTAATCACGGATTTTGCCGGATGCGCAGTATGAGCAATATATTGAAGACTGGAAATAAAGTTGGGAGGAATGAAACTCCATGCTTCCGAACCTCCGTGTGTAGTATCCGAGCGTCCTGAAATATCGCCGGTTTTGAATGCGTGTAACTGACCATCATTGCCGCCAACAAGAATTATTCTCTTTGCGTTTCCGGTTGATGTGTTAGACGTTCTGATATGGTTATTACTGAAGGTATTATAGGCGTTATTTGTTGTGTCCAATGTATCCATAAAGGTTTCACTGGGAGTGCCTACTGACTGTGGCGAAGAACGGAATATATCACCTAATTTCCAGCCATAGTATGTGTTATCTGCCGCATAGGCATTATCACCTCCGCTGACAAAATCTACAATCTTTGTTCTTTGATTAGTCCCGGTACTTCCAGTTGCAGTTATTCCAAGTTGAATATTTGCTACGTTGGCTGTAAATGATTTCAGACCATTAGTTGCTGATGTATCCGCCATCAATATATTTCTGGAACTGGCTGAAGTCTTCTGTAAAATTTCTCCGGCATCCCAATCGGGGCTAGAGTTGACTTCACCGGAATTACTGTTAATACTATATCTACTTAAATGACCAAACCAGAAGGGATCGCTGTTGAGATTTTGAAAGGAAGCCTGGTAAATGTAATTTTCATCAGGAGTCCTCGTCGTTTGAATGGACGTCTGGGTGAAGGAATATGTTGATTCCGCTACTATGCCAAATACACTTTTTAACGAGGCCACTAACTCATCTTCGTTTCCGGAGATGTAGGCATAGCCGGAAAGAGGGGAACTTGTCGTGTCCCCCGGATCATGAGACGTGGCAAAGCAGGGATTGCCGCTGGGACTGCTGGTGCAATTTGCCACTCCCGTTGACGAAATTGTTGCCGAATCTACACAGCCGGTGTTGTTATTGCCAGTGCCATCGCCAATAATGTTAACGTCGGTCGCTTGTACCGTATATTTAGATATGTCTCCGGAATGAAGATTTCCGGTATCTTCAGTTCCGCCCCAATAAGCCATCCAGTTAAGAGTGTTTTTTAAATGATCAGGCATGTTGGAACCAACGCCGACGACAAAAAGTTTGAAACCGGCATCTTTTAACACTTTAGCGGCATAAACATCTGCCCTCCGCCGTTTATACTGATCGCCCTGCGATTCAGAGCCGCTTCCGCCACAGGATAGAGTATCTTCGCCATCGGTGATTAAAATTGCGAATTTTTGTTTAAAACCTGTGCAGGCGTTACCTATTGGACGACTTTGCAGATATGCTTTTGCTTTTCTTAAAGATGAAGCAATGGGCGTGCCGCCAGTGCTCGAATTTAGAAATGAACCCCAGTTTGCGAAATAGTCGGTCATACATTCAGTTAAAACAGACGAGGGGTAGTCGTCTATATGACAATTAAATAAAAGGTCAAAACCAATTCCGCAATACAAAAACTGATAGGGCTGGCCAATTGTCTGATGATATAAAACGTTTAATATACGCAAACCGGGTATCTGGATACAACCGTTATACGTGTCATTGGATAGGTCATCCCAAAGACAACCCCAGAAACGCATATAACCAATGTCTATGTTCAAAGCATCATCGTCGTTATGATCAACAACCTGCTGCCCCCATGACGCAGTTTCATCGGCATTTAGAATATTAAAGACCGTTCTTTTAAGTATTTCCAGTTTGGTGCAATTTCTTGAACAACCGGATTTTTTGGAACTACAATAGCCATTGTTTGGGGGGTCGTCGAGGCTGGTGCAGCATTTTGATGTATCAGGGATGCAATTACCATCGGTAGCTCCGTATTCATTGCTGCCTCCCGCAGGATTTTGTTTCATAGAGCCGGATATATCGAGGACAAAAAGAACCTCAGGAGAAACAGATGTATAAAAAGTATCTCCTTCACCTTCAGCAAATACGATGGTTGAGTAACAAACAGCTATAATATTTATAATCAGCACAACGATTATAAAAAATTTTCGGCCGAGCATAATTTTTCCTCCATAGGTTTTTTCAAACATTAAATTATTTAAATTCCCTGCTAATTATCTCTCTGTCAAGGAGGATAATTTGGATCTCCCGCAGGATACGCTGAACCTGCTACACCTACTTCAATGCTTACCGACGATCCGTATTGAGAATCTTTTCCAGTAATAGTAGTTCTATAAATATCATGAACATAGGGATGTTTAGAGTCACTATCAGTATTACAAGGACTCCTGCCCGCCCAAAACACATTGCCGCTATAGCTTGTAGAAGGGTCATTTACGGAATCAACGTGTGTGCTCTCAATAGTATAAAGAATATTTGTTGTGTTAGCGGCTGTTTGATAAAATGAATCATAAGGGACATTGGCAAATGAAGCATTCACGCCGGATTCCGCCGCTGACAATGCTTTTATTTCACCTGTTAATCGGTAAGATATCATTAACTCGTCGGAAATTATTGTCAGCGCGAAAAAGCCGATGGCTATTAAAACAGTAATGGCAACCAGGGCGAGAATCAAAACAAAACCGCTTTCAGATTCGCTTTTATTCCTTATTGTTTTATGGAGTAAAAACATGATTTTTCACCATAACATCTGTTGAATATATTAACCTTTTTCTTGTTTTACCAATAAGAATGTCAGGGTTTTTCCCATCGGCAACAATCGTAATGCGTATACGCCGTATTTTCGGTATTGATGCTACTGGAACATTACCGGTAATGCCGTCAGCAAGATTATTGCCCAATCTATCATAATATGTGAACAGACGAACATTTTCCGCATTATTCTTAACCAATGTTTCCATTTCGCTGCCCCCCAGAATAGCCTCATCGGTAGCACTGCAACCGACTTTTCTGCGAATACTGTTATCATCACTCTTATAATAATAAAGTATGTGTTCGTTTTCAGCATCACCGATTGTGCCGCTGGGTACGTTAGCACCGGAGACGACTGTTCCTCCCAGATCCATTGATATATGAATTTTATCGGCATCGGCCTTTTGAATACCTTTACAATATGTGCATGGTGGATTAGATACTGCTCCCGAACATGTGGGAATAGTATTCCAGATACTTGATGAATCAGTTGGGCTGAAAGAAACCATGCGAATTTCCATAGCCATAAGATCAAGAACTGCTCTTGCGTCCTGCTGTGTTGCAACCTTACGTCCCACGGCAGCGGAAGAACGCTGTGATATATTCGTTGAAGCGTAAATCGCCAGCATAATAACTAATCCCATACCCATCGCTATAAGTAATTCGATTAAAGTAAAACCGTTTTCTTTTATATCCATGGTATATTTTTCCTGCCTCATTACCACGACTGTGGAGATACAATTATACTGTTCTTAATGCCGTTTTTGCTTCCCGGCCAGGTAATCTTCACATTAACCAGCTTAGTGCCCGCCGCGAATCCTGAGGGTGTAGTTATAGTGGTCGTTATAGTAAAAACCGTGCTCGCATTATTGGAGGGAGGAACATTACCGCGTTCATCCGCATAAGCAGTATTGCTTTGGACATTCGCACCTATCATAATTGAATTTTCATAAGAATTTAACTGACTTTGCATAAGATTCGAGGCTCTCGAGAGAATATCAGATTTACCCGCTCCCTGCAATGCAAGCGGCTGCATGGACATAAGGGCTACCATCGCGATTATGGTTAAAGTAAATGCCACCATGCATTCTACAATTGACAATCCTTTTTCAGTGCATATAAGTTTCTTCACTTTTTACCCTTCCCATCAAGCTGGTTGTGATTGTTATATTTGAACCCAGAGAATTCTGCAGCGTAATATGTCCGTTCGAACATGTGCCGCGGTTTTGAAAAGTTATGGTGTTGGCGCCGTATGTATTGTCTAATATTTTAATTCCTTTTCCATAATTTGTTAAATTCTTAGTCACATTATATTTATAAATTGTTGCGCCATCTTTAACGTAATATCCCTGAACACTATATTTATTATTATCTTTGTCAATTGTAATTCTGTAATTAACATCATATTCAACATTGCTTACCCTTTCACTATATTCCGCCGCTGCTCTTTGCTTGGCCAGCTTGATATCCGACATTAAATCTCCCGCCGCTTCTCTAAGGTTACTGTTTGTTGTTTGAGATTTATATAATGAACTGGCAATCATCAGAAGAATTCCCGAAATTAATATGACAACTGAAATTTCTGCTAAACTGTAACCTTTATTATTTATTTCTTTCTTCCCTCTAAAAAACATGGAAATCTGCCAGAAACCTTAAATTTTTTTTAATATCCGATAAGAAACACACGGGTAATTGTTTCTCCCCAGAAAATATAAGCCACAACCGCCGCCGACAAAAACGGACCGAAGGGAACAGCGTATTTCATATCCTGCTTCTGAATAAGTACGATAGCAAGCCCGACTATCGCCCCGAACAGAGAACTGAATAAAAGAATGAATAACAAAGATTTCCAGCCTAAGAAACCGCCGATCATGGCCAGAAGTTTAATATCGCCTCCCCCCATGCCTTCACGCTTGGAAATTAATTCATAAACAAGGGCAATCGCAAAAAGAATTCCGCCGCCGATTAATACCCCCAGCAGGGCTTCCAGCCAGGGAAGCTTAACAATAAAAACAGCCGCGAGAAGAAATATTGGTATCCCCGGCAGGGTCAAAATATCGGGGATAATTTGATGATCCAAATCAATAAATGTAATAACGATTAAAACAGCGATAAAAATGAAAAATATGAAAAATTTCAGCGTTAGGCCAAACTTCATAAATAAAAACAAGGAGAGAATAGCCGTAATTAATTCCACCAAAGGATAACGCCAGGAAATTTTTCCGCCGCAGTCCCTGCATTTTCCGCGCAGAAAGAGGAAGCTGAATATTGGTATATTATCATAAAAACGAAGGGGATGGCCGCAATGAGGGCATTTCGAACCAGGTTTTATTATCGAGGTTTTAGCCGGCAGGCGAAAAATGCAGACATTCAGAAAACTGCCGATGGCCGCGCCAAAAACAAAAGCAAAACAGTTTAGAAGCATAAATATATTATTCTCCATTCGTCTTCATAAATTGGTTATAGTGGGTATGTTATAGCAGGTCTGCTGGACGACTTCTTAAAGTTGCCCGGCGGTTCTGCCACCCTATCTTACACCGAAGACTTAGGTCAGTAACTTTGCGTCCCGTCTTTTCAGATGGTTTGCCTTTTTCAAGCTATTATTGAATATTTTAGAGTAAATAAGTTATTAAAGT
This sequence comes from Deltaproteobacteria bacterium, assembly GCA_026388535.1. Taxonomy (GTDB): domain Bacteria; phylum Desulfobacterota; class Syntrophia; order Syntrophales; family Smithellaceae; genus Smithella. The sequence continues at coordinate 15,366 of JAPLJP010000103.1, forward strand.
CAAGATATATTATAGATCGCATTATTTAATCTATCTGTCTTTTCTCTCCCAATCATATTTGATGTCACTACCGTGCGCGGAAAGCCGATATTCATCAGGTTTTTTGTAATTATAAACTTCGGTGGGTGTATTGATAACTATGGCTTCTTCTTCGGAAATACATTTAAATCCGTGGTAAATAAAAGCCGGAATATGAACGAGGACAGGATTGTGAATACCGGCGAAGATCTCATTGATTTCGCCGTAAGTGGCCGATTTTTTGCGGCTGTCATAAAGAACTATCTTCATCATCCCTTTTACTACAGCCATGTTATCCGACTGTTTTTTGTGATAATGCCAGGCCTTAACTACTCCCGGATAGGTTGTTGTCATATATACCTGGCCGAATTTTTGAAAGAAATTATCGTCGGCACGCATTATTTCCATTAACCGGCCGCGTTCATCGGGAATAACCTTCAGTTTCTTAACTATTACACCTTCAATCATGTTTTATTCGCTCCTGTCTTTGCCACCATATTTCCGGCGGACTGCAATGATTCAAAAGTTCCGGCATCCGACCACCATCCATCTAACACGTCCCATTGCATTTTCCCTTCCCCGATATAAAAATTATTAACGTCGGTAATCTCCAGTTCGCCGCGCTTTGAAGGCTGTAATGACCGGATAAATTCAAAAACCCGATAGTCATACATGTAAATGCCTATCACAGCATAGTTCGAAGCGGGATTGGCCGGTTTCTCTTCCACGCGGATAATTTTCTTCCCCTCAAAAACGGGCACGCCGAATCTCTGCGGATCATTCACTTCCTTCAATAAAATGCGCGCGCCTTCATTTTGCTTGCGAAATTCGTCTGCCGCCGCCCTGATATTACCTTCAATAATATTATCTCCTAAAACAACGGCAATTTTATCTTTGTCGGCGAAGTGCTCGGCAAGACTCAAAGCCGCGGCAATGCCCCCTTCTCCCTGCTGGTAAGTATAATTGATATGTTTAAGACCAAAGTCTTTGCCGTTTTCCAGCAGACGCAAAAAATCACCGGCATTATTGCCGCCGGTGACAATTAGTATTTCTTCAATTCCGGCATTGACCAGAATTCTGATGGGATAATAAATCATCGGTTCGTTATAAACCGGAAGCAGATGTTTATTGGTTACTTTTGTCAGAGGATATAACCGGCTGCCCAATCCGCCGGCGAGAACAACTCCCTTCATAATCTCTCCTTGAATATCATTATAGTTTTTTCTTATCATATCTGGATGATTATCTACAATAAATTTCTTTGCATCTTCAAAGGTAATAAGGTAATTATTTATATATGAATAATTTGAATGATGAATATTATATGAAACTGGCTCTTACTCTTGCCCGCAAAGGGAAAAGATATGTCAGCCCCAACCCAATGGTAGGGGCTATTATAGTTAAAGATGGCCGTATTATCAGCCATGGGTATCACCGTCGTTTCGGCGGGCATCACGCCGAGATAAACGCCATCAAAAATGCCATTGAGGATATTGCCGGGTCAACTCTCTATGTTACTTTAGAACCATGTTGTCATAAAGGAAAAACTCCTCCTTGCATAGACAGCATCATCGAACATAAAATAGCCCGAGTTGTTATCGGCACGATTGATTCCAATCCTCTTGTTTCCTGTCAGGGCATTAATTGTATGCGAGACAGCGGCATAGAGATTAAAACAGGTGTTTTGGAAAATGACTGCCGCATGCTCAACGAAAAATTTTTTCATTATATGGAAACAGGCCTTCCTTTTGTCACCGTAAAATACGCCCAGTCATTGGATGGCCGCATAGCGACCGCTACAAGCGAGTCTCAATGGATAAGCTCGGAGGCTTCCCTGAAATTTGCTCACATGCTCAGAGCGGAACATGACGCCATTCTAGTCGGCCGGGGAACAGTGGTTAAAGATGATCCTGAACTCACTGTGCGTCTTGTCCGCGGCCGCAATCCCCTGCGCGTTATTGTTGATTCCGAATTAAAAATTTCCACCAAGGCTAAAGTTTTACAGAATACTTCTGAGGCTCCAACGCTTATCGCGACGATTAAAAAACCAGATGATGCGCGATTCAAAAGAATTGCGTCAACTGGTGCGGAAATTATAACCGTCAAAGCCGATAAAGACAGACATGTTGATTTAAAAATATTATTCAAAATGCTTGCTGGAAGAAAAATATCATCTATTTTGGTTGAAGGCGGCGCACAAATTATCACTTCCGTATTAAAAAATAATTTAGCCAATCGTCTGGTAACTGTTATCGCACCGAAAATTATTGGCCGAGGCATCGAAGCAGTAGGAGATCTCAATATCAAAAAGCTGGCGGCGGCAAAAAAAATATCAATTCAGAAAGTGTCGCGGCGCGGAGATGATATAATCATTGACAGCCGTTTATTTTAACCCCGATAAACGGGATAAGTTCGTTAACGAAATTATTTTCTGCAAAAAAACGTAAAAAATAATTTCTAATTTACTAAATTATCAATTAATTTTTGCGCTGCATTGATTCCATCCAGCGCCGAACTGATGATGCCGCCGGCATATCCGGCGCCTTCGCCGCAGGGATAAATGCCGCGAATACTTTCGCTCTGGCCATCACTGCGGCGGCAAATTCGAACCGGTGATGAAGTTCTCGTTTCCACTCCAATGAGATGAGCATCCTCAGTAATAAATCCGGGCATTATTTTATCAAATTCCTTGATGCCTCTTCTTAAAGAATCGGTCACAAACTGCGGCAATATCTCTTCCATAGCGGCAGGATTTATGCCGGGCAGAAAACTTGTCCTCCCGACAATTCCGGTAGATTTTCTCTGAAGAAAATCTACCATCCTTTGTGCCGGCGCCTTATAATTGCTTCCTCCGGCAAGAAAAGCTTTGCTTTCCCATAACTGACGAAATTTCAAGCCTTCCGATGGTCTGTCTTCGGACGCGAAATCATCCACTCTAACATTAACTACAATTGCGCTGTTGGCAAATTCGCCGGAGCGCTTCGCATTACTCATGCCGTTGGTTATGACAAAACCGGCAAATGCGCCGCAACCGATAACAGAACCACCCGGACACATGCAGAAAGTATAAACAAAACGATTTGAATCGGGAAGAGCGGCCTTCACAAAATACTCTGCGGGCGGCAATTGGGGATGATTACGCCACTTGCCATACTGAATGGAATTAATTAATTCTTGAGGGTGCTCAACACGCAGCCCCATGGCGAACGGTTTGGCCTGCATAAGGACGCCGCGCTTAAAAAGTTTTAAATAAGTATCGTCGGCGCTTTGGCCAATCGCCAGAATAACATTATCAGTTTTAATTTCTTCCTTTTCATTAACAACAACCGCTGATATTGCTTCCTGCCGGATTAGAAAATCCGTTGCTTGCGCTGTAAATTCAATCCTGCAGCCCATATCTATAAGATTTTTTCTCAAATTCACGATTACCTGCCCGAGCTTATCTGTACCTATATGCGGTTTTGCATCAGTAAGGATTTCCGGCGATGCGCCCATTTCCACCAAAATTTTTTTCACCCAGAAAGAATAAGGATTATTTGCCCGGTTCGTCAGTTTTCCATCAGAAAAAGTTCCCGCGCCTCCTTCGCCGAAAAAAACATTGCTTTGAGAATTAATAATTCCCCTCTCCCAAAATTCCTGCACATCTTTAGTTCTTTTTTTTACAGGCGTTCCTCTTTCCAAAAGTATTAATGGAATGCCTCTGAGAGCAAGAACATAAGAGGCAAAAAGACCGGCTGGACCGCAGCCTATAACCACAACAGGAAGTTTTGGCGCACGGGCAGATACAAGATGCGGGTTTTGCGATTCAAAGTTAACTTCCAGTAATTGAATTCCTTTACTTAATTTTGCCGTCGCCTTTATATCTGAACGAACGCTGATTTTAAGCACATACACAAAATGAGGTGGTTTGTGCCGTCGGGCGTCAATTGCTTTTCTGACAATTTCCATGGCGGCGATATCATCAACGGATATATTAAGAACCGACGCGGCTTTGCTTGCCAGCAATTCTTCTGGTTCATCCAGAGCTAATTTTATTCCGCTGATACGTAAAACTTTCATTAATTCTCCATTGCAAAATACAAGCAAATATTATAATTCTCGAGAAACAATAGATTTAACAGGTATTTTATCATGCCGTGGTACGTAGTACATACAAGAAGCCGCCATGAATACAAGGTAAACACCGGCCTCATTCAAAAGAATTTAACTACTTTTCTACCTGAGATAGAGTCATGGAGCAAGCAAAAAGACAGGAAGAAGAAAATACTTACTCCCCTTTTCCCCGGATATCTTTTTGCCGAAGCCCCTTCTTTAAACAATGAAACGAAGCTGACCATTTTAAAAACAGCTGGCGTAGTGCGAATATTAGGAAAAAAAGAAAATTCCGAACCAGTTCCGGTACCGGATAATAAAATAGAAGCCATCCGTCGTCTTATAAATACAAAAGCGGAAATTTTTACCATGCAATTTCCCCGGGAAGGAGAACCGGCTCGCATAAATGACGGGCCGTTTGCCGGAATAGAGGGAACTGTAATTAGAAGCAATGTCGAGAAAGAGCTTTTCGTCGTGTCCATAGAAATTTTGCAAAGATCGGTAGCGATACAATTAAAAGGGTTTCAAATTAGCAAACTTTAATGAGACTCAGGTATTGCAAGCAAAGCGCAGCAAGACCTGTAAGTCGAATTATCCCGCGAAGCAGAGGGTAATGAGACTCGCTGACTATAGTATAGGAAGCGTTAGTCTAATGAGGCTCTCTGAAAACGAGCGTAGCGAAGTTTGAAGAGTAAGCCGAACTATCCTGTAGCCGAAGGCTGTCAAGACAATCCCGCCAACATAGTTGGCAGGGACGCGGGAAACGATTTCTTTGAGACTAAAAAAACTTGACTTTCTGATAATTATACGCAAGATAGCTTGCGCTAATTAATTTTTTGGGGATTGATTTTGAAGGGTTATATTAAGATTAACAAAGAAACATGCAAAGAATGCCTCTTCTGTATTCATTTCTGCCCTAAAGGTCACATTATACCTACAAAAGAATACAACTCCCGCGGCTACCATCCTGTCTGTGCAAATAAAGAAAAGGAATGTACCGGTTGCGCTCTGTGCGCAACGATGTGTCCCGAGGTGGCTATCGAGGTTTACCGTGAATAAAGTTTTGATGTCAGGAAATAATGTTATCGGCGAAGCCGCGATTCGAGCGGGTTGCCGTTTTTACGCCGGTTATCCTATTACCCCGCAGAATGAACTCACTGAATATATGGCGGAACACATGCGCAATGCCGAAGGAGGAGTTTTCATTCAGTCGGAAAGTGAAATAGCCGCTATTCACATGATTACAGGCGCGAGCGCTGCAGGTGCCAGAGTTATGACTTCATCTTCCAGTCCCGGCATTTCCTTGAAGCAGGAAGGGATTTCATCGATGGCCGCCTGTGAACTTCCCGGCATCATTGTCAATATCATGCGCGGTGGCCCCGGTCTCGGAAATATTCGTCCCTCGCAGGGAGATTATTTTCAGGCGACCCGCGGCGGTGGGCATGGCGACTACCG
>JAPLJP010000003.1 GCA_026388535.1 Deltaproteobacteria bacterium
TTAATTCTTCGTCAGAAAGTTCTCCCGCTTCCAGATATTTATTCATCAGTTCGTCATCAGCTTCTGCAATATCTTCCACCAATGAGTCGTGTAAGCTTTTTTCTTCATCCTTCATGTCCGCGGGGATATCTACGGCCTTTCCGATTCCTTTGTTATCGCTGAATAAATAAGCTTTCAAACTTATTAAATCGACAATGCCGTTGAATTTATCTTCAGCTCCGATAGGCAGGCAAACCGGGGTTACTTTTTTCTTAAATTTACTTTTAATGCTTTCCAGGGCTGTAGTAAAGCTGGAGCGTTCACGATCCATTCTGTTAATGAAAATAATGCGCGGTAGTTTGAATTCATCGGCCAGTTCCCAAACTTTTTGTGTCTGAAATTCAACGCCGCCGACAGCGTCAACTATGATAACCGTGTTTTCGACAACGCTCATTGAACATTTTATATCAAAGGCGAAATTGGAATCGCCCGGCGTGTCAATAAAGTTAATTTTATGTTTTTCCCATTCAACAAAATTTGCCGCCAAACTAATCGATACGCGCCGTTTTTGCTCTTCCGGCTCAAAATCCATGCACGATGTCAAATCATCGACCCTGCCCAATCGCTCGCTTTTTCCGGAAACAAATAATAGAGATTCACAAAGGGATGTTTTTCCCGTTCCGCCGTGTCCGACTACCGCTAAATTTCTCAGGGATTTGGATTCGTACTTTGCCATGAAAACTCCTTTCAGTATCTTCTTACTGTTTTAAAAAGCAATTTCATTTGAATGCGCGCTTGTTTAACTTATCCGGCAGGTAAAATCAAGACAATTTTAATCTTTAAGTTGCAGAATTGCCGCTGAAAATGGCAGAGTATTTATTTAATATCACAACGGAAACAGCTCATCTAATCAGAATATTATCAAACAGGATTTAAAAATCATTTGGATATGCGGTGAAAATTATTAAATGATTATAGGGGGAATCAGATATTAACTTGAACATGTGAGTATTTTCCGTTATAAGCGCTGAAAAGTTAGTATTTACGTCTAGAAATGTTGCTGGTTAAATTAATTTAATGATTGATTATGAAAAAGAACTTAATCCGGAGCAGTATCGTGTTGTAATGGAAAAAGGCGGTCCACTTCTTGTTCTGGCCGGAGCGGGAAGCGGCAAAACACGCACATTAACTTACCGCGTCGCCCGTCTGTTGGAAAGCGGTGTTGAGCAGGAAAATATTTTACTGGCGACATTCACCAACAAGGCCGCGCGTTCTATGCTTAACCGTGTGGCTAATCTGATTAATTGCGATACAAAAAGAATTATGGGCGGAACTTTTCATCATGTCGCCCATGTTCTTTTAAGAAGATATGCTGAACGTCTTGGTTATAAAAGTAATTTTTCGATTGTCGATAGTGAAGATTCCCGTCAAATCATTTCCACAAGCCTTGCCGAATTAAAAATTGATACGAAACTGGGCAAATTCCCTAAGAGTAATATTATTGCCGAGCTCATCAGCTTGGCAAATAATACACAAAACACATTAGAAGATGTAGTCCAATCCAGATATCCATTCTTTCTTCATCTAATTGATGAAATTGATCAGATAGCTTGTCTCTATACACAAAAAAAGAAAGAGCTCTCGGTAATGGATTTTGATGATTTGTTAAATAATTGCCGCCTTCTCCTTCTGGAGAATCCCGATATTTTAAAAAATATTTCCGGCAGATTTCAGCATGTTTTAGTGGATGAATATCAGGATACCAATATCATTCAGGCCGATTTAGTCGATTTACTGGCCTCCAGCCATAGAAATTTGATGGTGGTGGGAGATGATTCCCAAAGTATTTATTCTTTTCGGGGCGCTAATTTCAGCAATATAATTAATTTCCCTGATCGTTATCCCGACTGTAAAATATTCAAACTGGAAATTAACTATCGCAGTACGCCCGAAATATTGCATCTGGCGAATTTAAGTATAAACAATAACGAAAAACAATTTCCGAAAGAATTAAAAGCCGTGCGCGACAAAGGTATGCGGCCGGTTATGGTTTCCGCTCAAAACGTGCTGAAACAGGCTGATTTTGTAACACAGAGGATTACAGAATTGATTCGCAGCGGCGTGC
>JAPLJP010000045.1 GCA_026388535.1 Deltaproteobacteria bacterium
CAGACCAAGAACGATTTGTTTGGCTTCGTAAATCTGCATGTCTCTGTTCATGTTGATGGAGCATGTCTTGCGGATAAAGCCTAAATCCTGAGCTTCCTGAGCGCTTGTGGCAACCTTGGCAGTGGCGATATTTTCAAAAGCCTTGGCAAAATGATACTGCATATTCAATCCCATTTCCACAACACCGGTAGGAATTCCTTCCGTCATACGTACGGCCAGCTCTTTGCAACCGCCGCCAGCGGGAATAACACCGACACCGACTTCGACAAGACCCATGTAGGTTTCGCCGTTAGCCAGGCAATAGTCACCGTGCATTGCGATTTCGCAACCGCCGCCCAGAGCCATGCCTGCCGGAGCCGTGACAACGGGCTTGGGCAGATATTTCATCTTCATATTGGCGTTCTGCAATCCTGCAACCATTTTCTCCAATTCAACCCATTGTTTTTCACTAATGGCACATAAAACAGCGAAGATGTCGGCGCCAGCGGAAAACATTTTCTGATCATGGTTGGCGACAACCATTCCCAGAAAGTCCTTATTCACGATATCACAGCTCTCCGATATCATCTGAATCATATCGGCATTAACAGAGTTCATCTTGGTATGGAATTCCAGACAGGCGACACCGTCACCAATATCAACAAGTGTAGCAGCCGGATTTTCCTTAACGATCTTCTTTCTTTCCTTGAGACCGGGCAGAATGATGATTTTGGGATTCTCATCCATCTTCACGTAGGCCTTCTTCTTGAAATCATAGTAGGACTTGACGCCTTTACTATCCACCTTGTAGAAGGTTTTGCAGCCATTCTTAAGCATTTCTTCAATCTTGGCCGGAACTTTCTTGCCAAGCTTCTTCATTACTTCGACGGCTTCCTTAACACCCACGGCATCCCATGATTCAAAAGGACCGAGTTGATGATTGTAGCCCCACTTCATGGCATTGTCTATTTCAACGATGGTATTGCAGATCTCGGGAATCCTGTTCGCGGAATAGATGAAATTGTTGCACAGATATTCGCGCAGATAATCACCGGCAGCATCGGCGCCATTGAAGGCGATCTTCATTGTGACGGCGGTGCCATCATCGGATTTCTTCTTGGCTTCGGAAATGGACTCAAACTTTGGTTTCTGAGCTACAGCATATTCCATTGTCTTCCAGTCGAGGGCATACTTAATGTTCTTGCCTTTTTCGTCCTTGACTTTCTTGTAGAAACCGCCCTTGGTTTTGTTACCCAGCCACTTGTTGGCCATCATCTTTCCCTGAAAATCAAGGGGCAGGAAAGTGTCACGGCACTCATCTTTGGGAACCGCATCATAGAGATTCTTGCTGACATGAGCACCGATATCCAGACCGACCAGATCCATTGTTCCGAAGATGGCCGTGCCGGGGCGACCCACTGCCTTGCCAACAATGGCGTCAACTTCTTCAATTTTCAAATTTTTCTCAGTCATTACCTTTTGGGCATTGCACAAGTCATAAACGCCGATGCGGTTGCCGATGAAGTTGGGGACGTCCTTGCAGATAACGACGCCCTTACCGAGGACTTCCTCGCTGAACTTCTTCATGTAAGCGACTATTGCCTTATCCGTTTCTTTGCCGGGGATTATTTCCATTAACTTCATGTACCGGGGGGGATTGAAGAAATGGGTACCCAAAAAGCGTTTCTTCAAAGACGCACTGAAGTTGGCGGAAATATCTTTAATGGGAAGACCGGAAGTGTTTGTGGAAACTATGCAGGTCGGTTTAACAACTTTCTCCACCTTGGCGAAAAGTTCCTGTTTAATTTTTAGATTTTCGACGATGACTTCGCATACCCAGTCGCAGTCGGCCAGTACGTTTAAATTATCTTCAAAGTTACCTATTGTAACCATTGACGCATTTTTCTTGGAATAAAAACTAGCCGGCTTCGATTTGGTGGCTCCGGCCAATCCGTTAGCCGCAAACCGGTTGCGCCAAGCCGGACTCTTCTCAGTTAATCCTTTCTTTTTATCATCCTCGGTAAGTTCGAAAGGAATAATATCCAGCAAATAACACTCAATGCCGGCATTGGTTAAATGGGCAGCGATATTCGCCCCCATCACTCCCGCGCCTAAAACAGCAGCTTTCTTGATCTCAAATGACATGATTTTCCTCCTTTGCCTTTTCTAACTTTAGACTTTTGTCTGACTATAAACGTCCCTAAATATTCATCGGTTTTATTTTAAACCTTTGATGAATATCTCCAATGCTAATTTGATTGTGGAATAAATTCTATCCCTTCGTTTTATTTGCGACCCCGAAAAAATATACAGAGAGATGATACCATTGAACAGACCCCAGATCGCGTTCTGATTTTGTTTTAAATTAATACTCTCAGAGAATTCCTCTGATTCCACTCCCAACTGCAATATTTTACCAATTACATCAATTGATCTGGCATTTGCGGTAAGAATTTGAGAATTAAGCTCCTTGGTTAAATTCATTTTAGCTGGTTGCAGCATGTAGGTCATGAGTATCCTGAACAATTCTCCTTCATTGAGAAAAAAATCAACGTAAATGCAGGAAAATTCAACCAGTAAAGCTGCTGCCGAACTTTTTTTGTTCAATAACACGGAAACTTGCTGATTAAAATTATCAATATCATTCAGTAAGATCTGGGCGTAAATCTCTTCTTTACTGTTAAAATAAAGATAAATTGATCCTTTGCCCAGTTCGGATAATTTGGCTATTTCATCAACAGTAACTTGACTAAAGCCTTTTTTGAAAAACAATGTGCGCGCTGATTTGAGAATTAGTTTCTTGCGGCTATCTTTCTCTTTGCCTCTACGTTCCAGAAGTCCCACAACAACCTTCTCCTAGTCGAAAACATGAACATTAAGTAAAACCATAGTCAATATATGACCAACGGTCAGATAGTTTTTAAAACAATAAAACTTTAAAGTCAAGAAAAATTATTTTAAGAGAAAATTACCGGGATATCTCCGGTCTACAGGGATGAAGCTGTTTTGCATTATAACTGTATATATTCAATTAATCAGAATACTTAAGTATAAATAATATTCCCCAAAATTAATTTTTACGCTATGATAAATTAATTATGTTTAATTTGTCTTTTGCCTATACAAATTTAATACTTTTAATGCTAAAAATAGCACTATAAGTGACAGCCATCCATGTTTCCAGCGGCTGGTATTAGTCTTTACTGTAGGCACTTTCCCCGTAGCGGATAGGAACTCCAATAATCTTAAAATTAATTTGGCAGCTCCGAATAAAAGATTAAAATCACCAAAAGGATCGATTGTCAAAAATCATCACGGAATAATCTCCCGGTCTTTACTTTTCTTCTTCATTTCCAGAGCAATTTGCAAATTATTCCGAGCGTCTTTGTAATATGGATTAATGTGCAAAGCCTTCTCAAATTGCAGAATACCTTCCTGAATTTTTCCTTTTTTTACAAGCACAACACCTAAAATATTGTAAGCTGCTATGTCTTCAGGTTTTATCTTAATAACTTTTGAGAAACATTCAATGGATTTTTCGAGATTATTATCATGTAAATAAAATGCACCCAGATTATAATATGCTTCAGCCGAATAATTATTGAGTTGTAAGGCCTTCTCAAAATTTTTATACGCCTCATAGCGCCTGCCCATTCTTACTAAAATAAGACCTCTGTTGTTATATGCCGGATCAAATCTTGGATTAGCTTTTAAAGCCATGTCATAATAATATAATGCCTTCTCATTTTCACCATTATTAGCCATCTCCAGACCTATGGTTTGATAAGCCACATAGTTATTAGGATCTTTTTTAAGTGCGTCCTCAAATAATGTTACTGTATTTGCCCATAGTTTTATTTGATAATGAGTAACTACTGTAAAAAGTAAAATTATAAAAAAAGATGCAAATATGAACAGTTTTTTAAAAGAAATATATTTTGATAATATTTGTTCCGCACCCCAGGCAATAATTACAAACAATCCGATAAAAGTCACATACGCATAACGATCAGCCATAGACTGCTCGCCAACCTGAACAATCCCAATTACCGGAATCAAAGTACCAAGGTACCAAAACCAGCCAACAAATAAATATGGATATTTTCGAAAATATTTAAAAATTAAAAGTGTGATGCTAATCAAAAATATTGCCGATAGAAAAATCTGCCACAATGAAATATCAATATGCGAATAAAAAACAGATAAATCGGTAGGCCAAAATAATTTATTTATATACATAACATAGGAAACAACAGCATTGAAAATCCTTTTTGACAAAGGTAAGGACTCAAGACTTACACAGTGTGAAGCATAAAGTGTTATAAAAATGGAAATAACTGACAAAATAATTAAAGGAATTTTTTCCAAAATAAGATAATTTATTTTTTCTTTTTCTGCTTTTAAAGAAATCTGAATCTCTTTCTCGTTTTGTGTATTTATTGCGGTTCGATTTAGCGGCCAGTAATCAAGAAGTAACAAAACGAAAGGCAGGGTTACAAGCATCGGCTTAGACATCAGGCCTAAAGCAAAACTGATAAATACCGGCAGATAACGTTTCCAGTGGGGTTTCTTCACATACCAGACATAAAAAATCATCGTCAGCAGCCAGAAAAAAGTGCTTAGAACATTTTTCCGCTCAGCTATCCAGGCAACGGATTCAACATTAATCGGATGAATGGCAAATAAGGCCGCAACAAAAGCACTGCTCCATATAGCACCTGTAATATTTCTAAAAAGGAAAAATAATAAAATGATGTTGAAAATATGAATAATGACGTTTGTCCAGTGATGACCACCGGCTCTGTCTCCAAATAATTGCCAGTCCACCATGTGAGACATCATGGTAAGTGGATGCCAGTTTGAGGTATGAATATCAGTTAAAGTATCCTTAATACTTTTAGTTGTAATGCCTTGTTGTATTCTAAAGTTATTTGTAACATAACCTTGATCGTCATAATTAATAAATTCATAATTTTGCACCGGCCAATAAACACCGAGCGTTAAGATAATAATCATCAAAACAACAAGAATCAAATATTTCTGGCTTATGTTAAATTTATCAGTCAAGAAATCTCTCTTATTATCAAATCAACGCCGGAAAATGGCTCTTTTATTGTTATTTTTATTAACGCTATTTACCTATTATTTAAACTCATATAAATTTTATCCTTCTCAAGGCGAAGAAAACCATGCGTATTAGAAGCCAGCCATGTTTCCAGCGACTGATATTGGTCGTTCCGTATATACGTTCCCTGTAACGTATAGGAACTTCGACAATTTTCAAATTCAATTTGGCGGCTCCGAATAAAAGATCAAAATCACCGAACGGATCAAAATCGCCAAAGTATGAACGATTGGCCGCAATCCTTTCATAATCTGTTTTCCAGAGCACCTTTGTTCCGCACAAAGTATCCTTGATCGGCTGGCCCAATAACCAGGAAAAAACTAAACTGAAAAATTTATTGCCCAATAAATTAAGAAAACGCATTGCTTCTTTTTCCATTGGATAAACCAGACGCACACCATTAACAAATTCCGCCTTGCCTTTGTAAAGCGCGTCATAAAAACGTGGCAAATCCTCCGGCGGCACAGTCAGGTCCGCATCAAGAATCATAAGAATATCGCCTCGCGCATGCTGAAAACCCAGACGCACGGCATCTCCCTTCCCCTTACCGGTTTGCCGTAAAAGTCTCGCTGGACGATGAGAATTGTCCGCTATAACTTTTTTTATTTCACCATAAGTATCATCGGTGGAACCACCTTCAACGAAGATAAGTTCCGTTTCCCGTCCCATTTCGGGAACACTTTCAACTATTCGTTTAATATTACCCGATTCATTGCGCGCCGGAATAATAACCGATACCTTCGGTAATTCTTTGACACCTAAATCGGCAACAAGAGGTTTCGCGATTATAAAATGAGTAAGCGCGAATAATCTGAAAGGCCATACTTTAACTAAAAAACGGTTCAGCAAATAATCAATTACTGGTGTACGCAGCGGCCACATTATTTCTTCTCGGCAACTGATAACTTCGAAATCAGCAAGAGAGAGCAGGCCGGTAATATCTTCAACTGTGAGCCAGTTTTGATATAAAGACGGCTTGACAAGTCTCAATTTCCGAACTGCAGTCAGCGGCAATTCCCATAACCGGTTGTAGAAATTTATTATGATTCGCGATCGCGGTGTTGTGACTGCCAATATCTTCTGAAATACTGATTGCACATCCCAGAATTCATTGACCACATCGGAGAGAATAACAAAATCAAATTGATTTTCTAATTCAAGTTCATGTGCGTCGGCCTGAATAAAGTTCAAATCGAGATGACGGTCTTTTGCCAGTTTTATCGCCTCCGACGAAAAATCTACGCCCACTCCATATGATGGTTTAAGAGAGGCAAGCAGATCGCCGTTGCCACAGCCGATTTCTATCACTTTCTGTCCGGGCGGAACTAAAAATTTCAAGACATGCTCCAACCTCTCATGATAATAATGGCTAAAACCTCTCTCTTTGACATACTTTCCGGCAATATCATCCCAGTGAGTAATCCGCGCTTTTTGATAATTTTTATATTCCGAACTTTCTTGATGAGAATTTTGTTTTATCAAGTATATATCCTTTTCGTAAATTTCAATTTATAGTGCACCAACTCCTGCTTTGCGAAGACTTCATAATGTATCCGACAATAAAACATTTACTGAATTAATTATTAAGTTTATTTACGACAAAAGCAACATTTTTTTCCGATATTTTAATAAGCTTTTAATATATCAGTATGCAATTGACATGCATTCATAATATTGTTAAATTATTTTCCGTAAATAAGACATTTCCTTTGACGGAGTTTCGATAATCAATGCCGATAAACAAAAGTCGTATAATTAATAATTTATTGGAAACTATTATTTGCATAACAATTTTAATATTATTATCAATTGAATGTATTTTAAATCTGACCCCTCCTATAGCCCGCGATGCTCTCATTCATCATTTAGCTATTCCCAAACTCTGGCTTAATAATGGCGGATTCTATGAAATGAAATGGGCGGATTTTTCATACTTTCCCATGAACGTTGATTTACTTTACATGATTCCTATTTATTTCAATAAGGACTTCATTGCTAATTTCATCCACATGAGTTTCGGCATAGGAACAGCACTGCTTATTTATTATTATCTAAACAATAGATTAAGCCGCATCGCGGGACTTTTGGGTATTTTTGTTTTTCTCAGCACGCCTATTGTTGTCCGCATGTCTACACAAGCCTATGTTGACCTTGGTCTGACTTTCTTTACGACAGCCAGCATTATCTCTTTTATTCGTTATCGTGACGGCGGGTTCAAGGAATTTAAATGGCTGTTTTTTTCATCAGTTGCCATGGGCCTGGCGCTGGGAACAAAATATAACGCTTTAATAGTGTTTTTCTTCCTGTCATTAGCAATTGTATTTGTCTATTCCAGAGACACGAAAAAACAGTATAAAGCTATCGGACATGGCGCTATTTTTTTTCTCATATCCCTTCTTGTATTTTCTCCGTGGCTGATCAAAAATATAATTCTTACAGGCAATCCTTTATATCCATTATTTAAAGGAAGCGTTTATTCCATAGTATCCGCGGATACTAATATCGGTTTTTTCAAGATGCGGGAACTGTTATATGGAGACAATTTCTGGGAAACCTTGCTGATTCCTATTCGGATTTTTTTCCAGGGACAAGATAATTCCAGCCGTTATTTCGATGGCGTCTTGAATCCTGTTTTAATAATCTTATCTCCATTTGCCTTGATGAACAAATCATTTTACCGTGACAAAATCTTCTTTATTTCTTTTGCGGTTTTCTTTATTTTAACTGTCTTTTTTCTGGAACAAAAGGCTTTTTCTGTTGACCAAATAGTGCGCTATATACTCCCCGTTATTCCTCTTCTATCTATCCTGACAGTTATGGGGTTAATAAACATCTGGAACTGGGCTATGAACCGATCAATTCTTTCCAGAAACATTTTGGTAGTCGTTATACTTGTCTTTTTTACATTAATTTTGAGTAAGAATATTTTTTATATAAAAAATTATTATCAGAATATTAACCCCCTGAATTATATTTCAGGCAAAGAATCAAGAGATGAATTTATAGCGCGTCATAATAGCAGTTATCCGGCGATAAAATATACCAATACGCACACGCCGGCAAATGCAAGAATAAGATTAGTTTTTCTTGCCGGACGCGGATATTATCTGGATCGTATATATGATGAAGGCGCCTCCTACGGAATAGGTGACGTCAGAGGGCTTGCGGAAAATTCTCATGGAGACCGGTTATTTCAAGCGTATCTCCATTCCCTTGGCTGTACCCATCTGCTTGTGCGCACGGATTTATTCTTAAAATATCTCCAGGATAATTATACAAAGGAAACAACGAACCGGTTATTTCAGCAAATGAAAAAGTCAACAGAAATAATTTATAATGCCAACGGATATGCTGTTTACAGGTTAATTTAATAAAAATAATCTCACCAGCCAAGAAAAACCTTTATAAAAAAAACACAGATAAAAAGCGTAACCAGTGGTGGAAAAACCAATTTTTTACAGATTTTTACTTTTCTTTTTTAACGAATTAATCCCTCTTAATTTATCCGTTAAATATCTTCTTTGAAAATCTAAGAAGAAGAATTTTTGATGGCATTTTTCTGCGTATTTTCTATATTCTTCTGAACTGCTTCTAAATTCGGGTTTATACGCAGCGCTTCCTGAAAATGAGCCAGTGCTTCCTTAATATTTCCTTTTATCTTTAAAGCGGAGCCCAAGTTATTATGAAGCAAAGGATTTTCATTATCCAATACAATGCCTTTCTGATATTCAACAATGGATTCGTCTATATGGCCATTATGAAAAAGAATCAAGCCAAGATTATTATAAGCCTCAATAGATTCAGGATCTGACTTTAATGCCTGTCGAAAAATAGCAATCGCTTTATCTTGCTCACCTTTCATATTAAATGCCCTGCCCAAACCTATAAGAGCATTACAATTTTCAGGTTTTATAATCAGACTTGCGTTAAAATGACTAATTGCTTCATCTATTTTATTATTCTTTAACAATTCATTGCCAAGCCCAATGTCTGCGATATAGTTTGTTTTGGTAATCTTCAGAGTTTGTTCAAACAATTTAGTGGTATTTTTCCAATATTGAATCTGATAACTTGTTATTATAAATAAACCAATAAGCGTTACTCCTGAAACTATCACGCTAATACTCTTTAGAAATCTTTTCTGAGCGATTTCTGACAATCCCCATGCCACCATAATAAAGATACCTATCAGGGAAACGTAAGCATAGCGGTCTGACATCGCCTGAGTGCCAACCTGTACCAACCCAATGACAGGAACCAGTGTGCCTAAATACCAAAACCAACCGACAAATAAATACGGATATTTACGAAAATATCTGCAAATAAAAACTGTTACGCTAACTAGAAATAACAAAGCTATTGAAAACTGCCATATTGAAATATCGGAAAGCGGATAAAAAACAGCAAGGTCGACCGGCCAAATAAATTTTTTTATATAAAGAACATAGGAAACAACGGCATTGGCAATCCGCTTCAATAATGGTAACGACTTGAAACTGGCAATATCCTTCACATACACAGAAGCATAAACAGTCAAATAACAAGAAATAACCGATAATATAAATAAAGGAATCTTTTCCAAAATAAGGGAAAATATTTTATTACTTTTCTCAAAAATAATAGTTCTTATTTCTAGTTGCCCTTCACTTTGTATCTGTATACGATTAAGCGGCCAGTAATCAATAAGCAACAAAACGAAAGGAAGCGTGACCAATATTGGCTTGGACATCAACCCTAAAGCAAAACTGATGAATACCGGCAAATAACGTTTCCAGTTGGGTTGCTTTACATACCAGACATAAAAAAGCATCGTCAGCATCCAGAAAAATGTGCTCAAAACATTTTTGCGCTCAGCCACCCAGGCTACAGATTCAACATTAATCGGATGGATGGCAAACAAAGCCGCAACAAAGGCACTGCGCCAAACTGCCCCTGTAAGATTTCTAAAAAGGAAAAATAATAAAATGGTATTGAAAATATGAATAATTATGTTTGTCCAGTGATGACCGCCGGCTTTGTCTCCAAATAATTGCCAGTCCAGCATATGAGACATCATGGTAAGTGGATGCCAGTGACCTGTATGAACATGATTGAATGTATCTCTTATGCTTTCAAAAGTAATTCCTTTCTGGATGCTGTAATTTTCTGTAACATAAACAGGATCATCATAATTTATAAATTCATAATTTTGCACCGGCCAATAAATAACCAAAACAAGAAAAGCCAGCGAAATAATTATTAAAGCTACGGATTGAGTTTCTGTTAAGTGTATCCTGTTAGACATTAAAAAAACCTTTTTGAGAAAATCATAGAGTAACATTTAAGCTATGCACTGGACTCACCTTCAGCAGAAAAAATGCGACAGTAATATGAGATTATATCGTATTTCCCGTTTGTTTTCGACAGTCAACTTTTAAGATGGCGAATACACGACAAAATATAGTCTGCCCTGAACAAGTATTGTAATTTATTCTATCACTTGTAAAAAATAAATCTTTGATTATTTTTGCAGTAATACTATATTAATTTATGATGAAAAATTATATTTTAATATTTTTTTGACTTTATCAGAGATATTCCAGTTCTTAGTTGATTTTATTAGCGCAATTTGTTGCCGTATTATTGACAATATCATAAAAAAAGGGGCATTTACATGCCCCTTTTCCCATGATTTCGCTTTTTAACTTAGTTAACCACCCGACTTGGTTGCGGTTGTAAGTGCTCCAGCTGAATCAATAGTGTACACTATATTACCAGCACCGGGAGTAGCCACTGTTGTACCAGTCGTAACTGTTGTTGTTACGCCTGATGTCGCCCTGAAGCCTCCATCGACCGCAGAGTCCCTAGTCAAATCACTAATAGCCAAAGACGGATGTTCAACTAAGTAGGCCATTAGAGATGTATAGGCATTCTTTGCATCAGAAAGCGCAGCTGCATTTGCCGCATTTGCCCGATATTTCATAAACTGCGGGATAGCGATGGCTGCCAGAATGCCGATAATCAAGATAACGATCATCAACTCAATCAATGTAAAACCTTTTTGTCCTTTTTTACGCAAAATTTTTAACATAATGTGCCCCCTTTTTTATAATAGCGTTTTGTTGTTTATATAAATCATTACAGTCTAATTGTCCCATATTATTTTACTTTGTCCGATTACCTCCTAAATTTACTTTATTTTATCTTTATTTCTTTTCAATCGACATCTTATATTCAAGCAATTCATATGCCACATGCAATAATCATATCCATTTCACCATAAAAAAATTGATTTATCTCGTAAAATCAATGATAAATATTTTTTATACATCCTTTTACAATAAATATAATAAACCCTTCAGATAAAAAAAGTGGGGATTTCCACCAGATTGTTGCTATTTTAGCCACTAACAATTAATTATTCACCATCACTATAAAATATGATAGTAATTACAAATCTAAATACAGGAGAAGTTGGAAATGTACGAAGTTACAATTATAAAATCATTTTCCGCCGCGCATCTCCTTGCCGAAATAGGCGGCAAGTGTGAAGAATTGCATGGTCATAATTTAAAGTGAATATATCCGTTTCTTTTAAGCATTAGAATTCATCCGTTAGTCTATTTCCGTTAGTCTATTAAGGAATAAATATAAATGAAAATTGTTCTCGTACGCCCGCCGAGTTTTAAAATGCCTATAATCATTCCCAATATCGGATTGGGATACCTTGCCTCGGTTTTACAAAGTAAAAACCATATGGTGACAATAATTGATTGTGCCAAGGAAAAGATGGATCACCGGAAATACCGTGATTATCTTGTTAGAGAAAAGCCGAATATTGTAGGCGTCCAGATGTATACCTGCGATTTTAGTTCAGCTAAACAATGCATTGATATTGCCAAAGAATTAAACAGAGATACTATTACTATTGCAGGAGGTCCGCATCCTTCCGGAGACCCTGAAGGGACTATGAAAATACTCCATAATTTGAATTTTGCCTTTTCCGGAGAGGCAGAATTAGGTTTGCCCAAATTACTGGAGTATATTGAATCTCCCCATAAGGTTAAAATCGACTGTATTGAAGGCTTGATCTATCGACATCAGGGTAAAATTACAGCAAATGAGAGAGGTTATGTCAGCAATCTTGATGATCTGCCATTTCCCAGTTGGGATTTGATTGATCCTCGGACGTATCCGGCTACTCCACATGGTTCGTTTTCAAAAAGTTTACCGATCGCTCCCATTATTACCAGCAGAGGATGTCCTTTTCAGTGCACTTATTGCGGCGTCCGGGTGAATACCGGCCGGAATTTCAGAATGAGAAGCGTTGATAATGTCATGGAAGAGATAAAATACCTGCAAAAGTCATTTGGAATTAGGGAAATTCATATTGAAGATGACAATTTCACTTTAGTTAAATCCCAGGTAATAGATTTCTGCAAAAGACTTAAGGAAGAAAATATTTCTATCGATTGGGCATGCACCAATGGGGTCAGATTGGATACACTGGATAAAGAGTTATTAATGAATATGGAGAGCGCCGGTTGCTATTCTTTTGCAGTAGGTATTGAATCGGGTTCTCCCCGGATTATTTCAGACATGAAAAGAAGTGAAACACTGGAGATAATGACAGAAAAAATCAATCTCATCTCTTCAGTAACTCAAATTAGAATGACGGGTTATTTTATAATGGGGTATCCGACGGAAACTAAAGAGGACATTGAAAAGACCGCAGAACTTGCTCTGAAATTGCCTTTGCACAGGGCACAATTCAGTAATTTTCTTCCTCTACCCGGCACAGAAATATACGATGACCTGATTAAGAGAGGAGAAATAACGCCCGATTTCATAAAATGGGATCTTTATCAGAATAACCGGATTGTATATTCTCCCCCTGGTATTTCCGAAAGAGAAATGCGTAGTCTTATGAAACAAGCATTCGCCAGGTTCTATTTTCGTCTTTCCATAATATCAGGATTACTTAAAGAAATACATTCATTAAGCCAGTTTCGTACAGTTGTCCGTCGTTTTTTTGATGTTTTTAGATGAAACAGCCTGAGTTTCCAATTTGATTACAAGTTTTATTCACTGATATTGATAATAAAAAGTCGATTACTTTCTTAACAATAAACTTAAGCTAGATTGCCTGCGAAAATAGTCGGTATTTAAACAAAACTCATCTTATTTTTATCACTAATAATTATTTATTCACCATCATCATAAAATATGATAGTAATTTAAGATTAGAAATCCGGAGAAGTTGGAAATGTACGAAGTTACGATTATAAAATCATTTTCCGCGGCGCATCTCCTTGCTGAAATAGGCGGCAAGTGTGAAGAATTGCATGGTCATAATTTTAAGGTGGAAATAACGGTTGCCGCTGAAAAATTGAATTCAACCGGATTGTTAATTGATTTCCGCTTCTTAAAAAAATGCCTTGGCGAAGTTCTTGAGGATTTTGATCACAAACATCTTAACACTCTAACTTCGTTTTCCGGCATAAACCCCTCGGCGGAAAATATCGCTAAATATATTTGTGAAAAAATGGAACTGAAAGTTAAAACGGCCGGGGTCAATGTGGTTCGGGTTAAAATCTGGGAATCAGAAAACGCGGCGGTTACTTATATCCCTTATGCACAGAAGAGATGATAAAACTTCTTTAAGAGAATTATTATGATTGACATTCAAAACCAAAAAGATTTCCGCAATATCGATATTAAAAAAGTCGGCGTAAAAAATATTAAATATCCGATTATCGTCCTTGATCGAGTACGGGGAACCCAACTGGTCAATGCGACAATAAATATGTACGTGAACCTTCCGCACCACTTTAAAGGCACGCATATGAGCCGTTTTGTGGAGGCGCTTAATGAATTTAAAGGACAAATCAGCATTAAAACTTTTCGGTCAATTTTAGAAAAGACAAGACAAAAGCTGCATGCCCACTCCGCCCACATGGAAATCGAATTCGCTTATTTTATGGAAAAAACGGCGCCTGTTTCCAAAGCCAAGAGCCTTATGGAGTATCGCTGTATATTTTCCGGAGAAAGCAGCGCCGATAAGTCTGATTTTCAGGTGGGAGTCGTGGTTCCCGTTACGACCGTCTGTCCCTGTTCTCGGGAAATCAGCAAATTCGGTGCTCATAATCAGCGCAGTATTGTAACAACAAAAGTACGCTTTAAAAAATTTTTCTGGATTGAAGATTTAATAAAAATTGTGGAAGATTCAGCCAGCGGCGAGGTATACTCTCTATTAAAGCGAGTTGATGAAAAATATGTTACGGAAAAGGCCTACGAAAATCCTAAATTCGTAGAAGACGTTGTCCGCAGTATCGCGGTGAAACTGAATAAAGATGATAATTACATCTGGTATTTCTTTGAAGCGGAAAATTTTGAAAGCATACATAACCACAGTGCTTAAGCCTTGGTGGAGAAAGGATAAACTCATGCCCGCAAAAAAAACGAGTAAGTTTTTTAATTTGTATAATCATGGTTTTATCCGTGCAGCTGTCTGCATTCCCGAACTTAAAGTTGCCGATACTTCTTTTAATACGCAGAAAACTATTGAACTGGCCCGGGAAGCCGCATCCAATAAAGCGATTCTGGCTATTTTCCCGGAACTGGGATTATCCGCCTACTCCAATGAAGATTTATTTCATCAGGACGCTCTCTTACAGGGCGTTCGGAAAGCCATTGCCGAAATTAAAAAGGCTTCCGAAAAAATTAATATAATTATAGTTGTCGGCGCTCCTCTGCAGGTTGATTGCCAGCTTTACAACTGCGCGGTTGTTTTTTACCAGGGAAAAATTATGGGTGTGGCAGTAAAATCATATCTGCCCAATTATCGGGAATTTTATGAAGCCAGACAATTTACGCCTGCTTCAGCCGCGTTTTCTTCCAAAGTGGAATTAGCCGGACAAGAAGATATACCTTTTGGCGCCGACATAATCTTTAAGGTTGCCAATATTAAAAATTTTAATTTCTTCCTCGAAATTTGCGAAGACCTTTGGGTTCCTATTCCACCATCCAGCTTCGCGGCAATGGCGGGAGCTACTGTTATCGGCAATTTATCGGCATCCAACATTACTATCGGCAAATCCGAATATCGCCAACAGCTTGCCGCTAATCAATCGGCTCGATGTGTCGCCGCTTATCTTTACGCCGCCGCCGGCGCAGGTGAATCCACAACTGATCTGGCCTGGGACGGCCACGCCATGATTTATGAAAACGGAAATCTGCTTGCCGAATCCCCCCGCTTTTCACAGCAGGCTCAAATAATATACAGCGACATAGACCTTGACCGGCTGGCGCAGGACAGGATGCGTTTAACTTCCTTCAGTAAAAACGCCGCTTATCATAAGGAAAAAATTTTATCCTTTCGCGAGGTTGAGTTTAGCGTAAATCCTCCCGGCAGCTCGATTCTCCTAAAGCGCGAATATCCTCGTTTTCCCTACATTCCCGCCGATCCTTCCAAACGCGATCAGCGATGCTACGAAGCTTACAATATACAGGTTCAGGGGCTGTCCAAACGTTTAAAATCTTCAGGCATACCCAATATTGCTATCGGAGTTTCCGGAGGTCTTGATTCCACACATGCTCTTATTGTAGCCGCAAAGACAATGGACTCTTTAGGATTGTCCAGATCGAATGTTAAAGCTTATACGATGCCGGGCTTCGCCACTTCAAAAAAGACATATAACAATGCTCTGAAATTAATGAATGCCCTTGGCGTGGAATCAAATGAAATTGATATCAAACCTGCCTGTCTGCAAATGTTAAAAGACATTAAACATCCATACTCGCGCGGCAAAAAAACTTTCGACATAACATTTGAAAATGTTCAGGCCGGACAAAGAACGGCTCATCTTTTCCGGCTGGCAAACATGCGTAATGCTTTAGTTGTAGGCACAGGAGATTTAAGTGAACTGGCTTTAGGCTGGAGCACATACGGCATCGGCGACCACATGTCGCATTATAATGTCAATGCCAGCGTTCCCAAGACGCTTATCCAGCATTTAATCCGCTGGGTTGCGCATACCAATCAATTTTCACATGAGGTTTCCAAGATTCTTATAGATGTATTGGAAACAGAAATATCGCCTGAATTGATTCCGGGGAAAACCGGCGGCCAACCCGGCCAGAAAACCGAAGACACTATCGGTCCTTATGAACTGCAGGATTTTAACAATTTTTACATAACCCGTTTCGGATATCTACCCACAAAAGTAGCGTTTCTTGCTTACCACGCGTGGAAGGATAAAACAAAAGGCCTTTGGCCGGATATTTCCGTGGATAAGAGAAACGCTTATAGTTTAAAAGAAATTAAAAAATGGCTTCATGTTTATTTATACAGATTTTTCAAAACATCACAGTACAAACGCTCCTGCGTTCCTAACGGACCCAAAGTAGGTTCCGGCGGCTCGCTCTCGCCGCGCGGCGACTATCGCGCCCCCAGCGACAGTGAAGCGGAAGTCTGGCTTAAAAATTGGGAAAATATTCCCGAGACAGAAGATTGAAGATGAGAGAAACTTATAAAGACTTTGACGCCACAGAATTATTTTGCCCTCAATGCAAAAGAGCGGTTGCCGTAAGGAAAAGATTGCTGCTGATTCTCCAGGAAGGCGAAAAATATGACTACAGTTGTATCTATTGCGGAACTTCCGTCGGCGATAAACTGGTCAAAGAGAACGTTAACTCTAACCTGATATTAAGCTAAAATTATTTTCTCGTTTTATTTTTCTGCAGTGCTTTTTTTAATTTTTCGGCAAGTATTCCGGACCCAACAGAAACCTGCGAATCGTCATATACCAGGCTGACCTCTTTACTATGTGCATCACCGCCGAGGTATTCAGCCAATAATCCCCGGCTATGAATGTCTTCATGGCAATAGGCGCAAAGATTTTCCCAATTGCTTCCATCGGCGGGATTGTTGTGGTGGTTACCATCTTTGTGGTGCACGGTCAAAAGTTGTCTTTTTGACTCGGTAAATTCCCGGCCGCAACGGGCGCAAATAAGACCATTGATCACCAATGATTTTTCACGATAGTCTTCACCGGCCGGAGGATTCTGCGCCTTTTTCATTTCCCTGACTATTTCTTCCGCTGATTTTTCCTTCTCCGCTGCGGGTAAAACCGATTTTTTCTGAACTTTTACACTGCCCCATTTGCTCGAAAATGTTACTTTTGTCATTGCAATTCCTTCCGTGTTAAACTTTTTCTTTGTTTAAAAGAACGTCCATAAAAACGCGCATTCCTTTTACAATCGCGATAACATTTTTAAGAGAATGAAAAACCGGCAATTTCATGGCAAGTGGGGCAAAATATTGTATATTATCAATAATGTCGTTTATAATTAAACCGGAGCGTCCTGAAGTGTCAGTAAAATTCTGAATTCTTTTGTTCATAGCCGCTGTGGAGTTATTAACATTTGCGGTAATCTCTTCCATGTTTTTCAATATAGCGGGCAAACTTTGATTTAAGGCTTGCAAGGTAATTCTCACATCTTTCGATATGCGCCATATTTGTAAAAAAACGGGAATGCAAAAAATTATCAGCACAATAAAAATGACTATCAAAATTAATAAGCCAATTTCTAAATACATTGATTTTCTCCTTAAATTATTTACGCTATTCCTGTGGTTTATTTTTAACGGCTGAGTTAATAATCAAATTGCTTTCTTAGTATTTTCTTCCCGGTAAGCCTCTAATCCCGCATCAATCGCCTTTCTTAATCTATATTTATTGCCTTCAACAGCCTCGGCGCCCTGCTGGGCAAATTCATTTACCTGACTTTCCGCTTCATCCATCTTTTCTTTTGCCGATATTTCCAGATCTTTCAAATGTTTAACGGCTGTTTCATAAACAGTTTTACTTTTTTCCACGGCTTTCTCATATCCTTCTTTTGCTTGATCTAATAGCTCATCTGTTTTGCGGATAATATCCTCACGCGTTTCCTTGCCGCTCTTGGGCGCGAACAAAATCCCCAGAACGACTCCGATCAATCCGCCAATAAATAAACCTTTTAATAAATCGCTATTTTTTTCGGACATAAAACACCTCCAAAGTTATTCATATTTAATGCCTTTTGCATAGAACATCTTTAAAGAGAAGCAAAAATTCTTGGCAAAGTATTTCATTACGACCTAACCCCGGAATTACATATGATTTAAATTTTATGATAGTATAACATATTTTTAAAAATTAAGCTTTATAGAGGTATAAAAAAATCGGACATTCACGTTTTAGTGAATGTCCGATTAATTTGTCCTGCGCATTTATTTTTAAGTAATTATTTTGCAGGTGCAGGTGCTGGTGCAGGTACTGCATTATCTGCAGGTGCCGGCTGAGCAACAGGTGCTTCAACTTTAGGAGCTTCTGCGGGTGCTTCTTCCTTTTTTTTGCAGCCTACTACTGCAAGAGATAGAGAAGCGACGAATAGCATAGCGATAAAAATGGCAAATATCTTTTTCATTAACGGCTAACCTCCTTTCACAGATTTTCATAATACTTTGGTTTCATATCCCAAACCCTTGTATTGGTCGCCAAGAATACGCCTTTTTTTTACCTTGTCAAGAATAATTTTAACAATTTTCAGCAATAAAATTGCCTCTATTAACATCTCACACCTCGAAACGTTTTTAGGTAAAAAGATTAATATCGGACAGTTTTCCTTAAGACTCATGCCATTTCTTGAAATATTGTCAGCTATTGTCAGCTATTCCTTTATATGCTACTACTTTTAAAAGAATTTGAACGGGAAATTTAAGGATTGATGCGTAAATGAAAAAAGACGATAATAAAAACTTAACAAAACTGAAAGAATTAACAGAGCTCATCAAAAAGCTCCGCGCGCCGGACGGCTGCCCGTGGGATCAGCAACAAAAGAAGGAAGATATCAGCAAATATATTCT
Organism: Deltaproteobacteria bacterium; assembly: GCA_026388535.1. GTDB lineage: Bacteria > Desulfobacterota > Syntrophia > Syntrophales > Smithellaceae > Smithella. Next base: position 18,993 of record JAPLJP010000045.1, read on the forward strand.
GGAAGAAGCTTATGAAGTGGCCGATTCCCTTGCCAAAGAAAATCCGCAAGCATTAAAGGAGGAGCTGGGCGATTTGCTCTTTCAAATATTATTTCTGACCGAAATAGGTACCGAATTAGAGCTTTTTTCTTTAAGTGATGTTCTGGATGGAATTATAAAAAAAATGATCCGGCGGCATCCGCATGTTTTTGGTGATACAAAAGTAAGTTCCGTGCACGAAGTTAAGGAAAACTGGCAACAGATCAAAAAAAAAGAACGCGGCATTAAAAACGACAAACAAAATATATTTGACAATGTGCCTCTTTCATTTCCCGCCTTGAAGCGGGCACAAAAGATCACTTCAATAGCTGCCACTTACGGTTTCGATTGGCCGAAGATTCAGGATGTAATGAAAAAGTTGAAAGAAGAAATCAAAGAATTCAACGCTGCCATAAAAAAACGCCAAGTTGACGCCGAAACGGCATTATCCAAAGTAACTAATAAATTTTTGCAGCGTTTTTCTTATGTCACAGCTAAACTTTCCGCCAGCGGAATATCTCTGGAAAAGGCAACTTTAACTCAAATGGATGCGCTCTGGAATGAAGCAAAAATTAAGGAGTTAGAATGAAACTTTTTCTTTGCGTGTTGGGCATGGTTTTCATTATTGAAGGCCTGCCTTACTTTCTTTTCCCGGAAAAAATAAAAATTTATCTGCTCAAGATAACAACGATACCTGATTCCGCCTTACGATTTTTAGGAATATCCGCAATGATCGCCGGGCTGATTCTGCTATATTGGGGAAGAAGCTAAGCGCATTTATATTGACAGTAGCATCGTAATCTGATTATTTGCCCAAACTTTTCACAATGCACAAAGAGAGCTATGGAATTAAAAGACTTTTCATATTTTTTACCGGATGAACTTATTGCACAGCATCCCTGCCAACAGAGGGATCGCTCGCACCTGCTTTTTCTGGACAAGAAGAAAGAAGAAATAGCGGATTTCTCTTTTTTTCAACTGCCTGATTTTTTACAAAGCGGTGATGTTTTGGTCATTAACGATTCGAAGGTAATTCCCGCCCGGCTATTCGGTAAAAAGCCAACCGGAGGCATTCTGGAAATATTGCTATTAACGAAGAAAAAAAGCGAAAAAGTGTCTCAGACATGGGAAGTGCTGTTAAGACCAGCCAAGAGACTGCGTGAAAACGATATTATCGCTCTCGGCAATAACTGCGAGGCAAAAGTTTTAGCCCGCATCTCTGATAAAAAATGGCTGTTGGAATTTTTTGCCCCGGATGGTTTTGAGGCTTATTTAAACAGTTTCGGCCGCGCCCCTCTACCTCCTTATATAAAACGTAAAAAAACTGCCCAACCGAATGTCGCTGACAGGGAACGTTATCAGACTATTTACGCGAAAAATCCCGGTTCTGTTGCGGCCCCCACTGCAGGACTGCATTTTTCGGCCGATGTTCTACAAACATTACAGGCCAAAGGTATCCGAATCGCTCCGATAACTTTGCACGTCGGTTATGGAACTTTTCTGCCTATTGAAGTAAATGAAGTGGAAAAACATGTTATGGAATCAGAGTATTACGAAATAAACGCCGAGAGCAGCCAAATCATTAACAATGCCCAGCGCATAATTGCGGTAGGAACGACCTCTACTCGTACACTAGAGAGTGTTGCCAATAATGATGGATATGTCCAAGCGAAGTCCGGCACTACCAATTTTTTCATTTATCCCGGTTATAAATTTAAAAGAGTCAATGGACTTTTGACCAATTTTCATTTGCCGCAATCATCATTATTTTTACTTGTTTGCGCTTTTGCCGGTACAGACTTAATAAAGAAAGTTTATCAGCACGCTGTAGAAAAAAGTTATCTTTTTTACAGTTACGGTGACTGCATGCTGATTCTTTAATAAGTTAGAATTTGCTTTCTACCAGAAAGCAAATTCATTAATGCACTTATCCCGCATGGGAGAACTTATCCAAGTTAGAGGAGTTAGGATACAAAAGATGCCTTTTCAATTTGATTTGATAAAACAGGATTCTGAAACTTCCGCCCGATTGGGGAAAATGATTACTCCTCATGGCATTGTGAATACGCCAGCGTTTATGCCAGTGGGAACGCAGGGCACAGTCAAATCAATGCTGCCCGAAGAAATCAAAAAATGCGGTGCTGAAATTATTTTAGGCAATACTTATCATTTATATTTACGGCCTGGCCACGAAACTATCCAAAAGCTGGGGGGGCTTCACCGGTTCATGAATTGGCCGGACCCGATTCTGACCGACAGCGGCGGTTTTCAGGTTTATAGTCTAGGAGCCCTGCGTAAAATTACGCCTGAAGGCGTTATGTTTCATTCTCATATCGACGGTTCCCAACACTTTCTGAGTCCGCAGAAAGCGATTGAAATTCAGGAAGCACTCGGCGCGGATATTATGATGTGCCTCGATGAGTGCACACCCTACCCGGCCACACTATCTCAAGCCGCAGAATCACTGAACTTGACAGTAAACTGGGCGGATTTGTGCAGAAAAGCTAAAACAAGCGCTGATCAAGCGCTTTTCGGCATTATTCAGGGCGGCACTTATCTGGACTTACGTAAACAAGCCGTGGAACAAATCGTTCCTCTTGGTTTTGATGGTTATGCGCTCGGCGGCGTGAGCGTAGGCGAACCTAAAGATATAATGTATGAGATAACAGCCTCAATTACCCCTTTATTACCCGTAGATAAACCACGCTACCTTATGGGCGTTGGCACGCCCCAGGACATTGTTTTTGGAGTATCCTGCGGAATAGACATGTTTGACTGCGTCATACCTACCCGATGCGCCCGTCACGGATTATTGTTTACAAATTCAGAAAAGATTGTTATAAAAAACTCCCGTTGGCGGGAAGATAGTAATCCGCTTGATGAAACATGTGATTGCTACACCTGTAAAAATTATTCCCGGGCATATTTACGTCATCTTTATGTTGCCGGTGAGATACTGGCCATGGTATTAAATACTATTCACAATATCCGCTACTACATGCGGCTAATGGAGCAAATCAGGACGGCATTAAAAGAAAACTTTTTTTTAGAGTTTAAAAACGATTTTTTAAAAAATAAGATGAAATTATAAGAAATTCTGATAAAGAACAATTTTTAAGGAGGAAGTTAAATTGATAACATCAGCATATGCAATGGGCGGCGCCCCCGGAGGCGGACAGGCAGGTGGCGGCGACTGGGGTTTTATTATCACGATGATAATAATTTTCGTGATTTTCTATTTTTTACTAATTCGCCCTCAGCAAAAAAAACAAAAGGAACTCAAGGCCATGTTAGATAACCTTGCCTACGGCGACACTGTAATGACAACAGGTGGGATTCACGGTAAAATAACAGGATTGGCCGACGCAGTTATTACTTTAGAAATCGCCGATAAGGTAAGAATCAAAGTCGCACGAAGCGCCATTGGCGCTGTTCTTCAGAAGTCGGGATCAGCGGCTCCGACACCTTCGACAAAGCCATAGTATAGAAAGGGGTATTTATGATTAAATCTTTAAAAATAAGGATAGCAATCACAGCTGTGGTATGTCTTGCTGCCCTGTATTTTCTGTTACCGACATTAATTCCTCAGCTTCCAACTCCGTGGAATGAATATTTCCCTAAGGATAAAATTCATCTTGGTCTGGATTTACAAGGTGGAATGCATCTTGTTTTAGAAGTTGATACAGAAAAGGCTCTGGAATCAATGATGGAAAGAACCGCCAATGATTTAAAGGAATCGCTGATGGAGAATAAGGTCCGGTTCCGCAATGTAGAAAAGACTAAAGGCGCCGTGATATCATTGCAACTCACCGAATCAGCAGGAAAGACCGCTTTGGATAAAATTATCAATGACCAGTATCCTGATTTAGAAATAGACTCTTCATCCCCGCGTGAAGACGCACAAATTGTTCATATAAAAATCAAGGATAAAAGAGCAATTGAACTCAAAAAACTAACCGTCGAACATAGTCTGGAAACAATCAGAAACAGAGTTGATCAATTCGGTATTGCCGAACCGGAAATCATCCCGGAAGGCGATAACCGCATTTTAATTCAATTACCGGGCATTAAAGATCCGGAAAGAGCTAAAAACCTCATCGGGAAAACAGCGCTCTTGGAATTTAAGATAGTTGATGATGAAAATTCTATGGAAGAAGCTCTTCGCGGTAATATTCCGCAGGAAGACATAATAGCTTACGGTTTACGCACTGATAGATCAACAGGAGAAAGAGGCTCCGCGCCATATTTGTTGAAAAACAAGGCGCTTCTGACCGGAGCTTCTCTGGAAACAGCTAAAGTACAAATTTCCAACCGTTTCGGCGAACCAACTGTTTCTCTAAAATTTAATTCCCAGGGCGCTACCGATTTCGAAAGAATTACCGGAGAAAATGTTCGCAAACGATTAGCTATTGTCCTGGATGGTGTAGTCCATTCGGCGCCGGTCATTCAGGAAAGAATATCCGGCGGTCAAGCACAGATTACCGGTACTTTCACTATGGACGAAGCGCGCGATTTAGCGATTGTTCTGCGCGCTGGCGCATTACCGGCACCGGTCAATATTCTGGAAGAAAGAACGGTCGGCCCGTCACTAGGCAGCGACTCGATCCGGCAAGGTATTATGGCCACGCTCATCGGCTCACTATTGGTTATTTTATTCATGATGATCTATTACCGTTTTTCGGGAACTGTCGCGGATTTGGCCCTCATTATAAACATCGTTTTAGTTTTGGGTGTACTTGCGGCCTTCAAAGCCACTTTAACGTTGCCCGGAATTGCCGGTCTGCTCCTCACAGTCGGTATGGCTGTTGATGCCAACGTGCTCATTTTTGAACGAATCAGAGAAGAGCTACGTACAGGAAAAACTATTCGGCTGTCATTGGATACCGGTTATAAAAAAGCTTTTATTACCATTATTGATACGCATGTAACTGGAATCGTTTCAGCAATTTTCCTGATTATCTTCGGTACCGGTCCGATTAAAGGATTCGCGGTAACTCTGATTATCGGTCTTCTGGCCAGTCTCTTCACCGCTGTTTTCGTCACGAGGGTAATTTTTGATTATTTTACAGGGAACTTTAACATCAAGAAATTGAGCATTTAAACAAATACATAAGCAGGCAGGAGATATAGTATGGAGTTAATCAAACCAGGAATTCACTTAGATTTCGTCGGTAAAATGAAATATGCGATAATTTTCTCGGTAATCTTGACAACCATCAGTATTGCATCTGTTATCATCCATGGTGGTTTAAACCTGGGAATTGATTTTGCTGGTGGTTCTATAATTCAAGTAAAATTTCAGAAGGATATGACCGCCGACAAGATCAGAGGTGCTCTCAAATCAACCCGTCTGGAAAACAGCATCATCCAGCAGTTTGGTCCGAACGAGTTTCTCATTCGTACGGCGGAGTCTTTCCATGATCAAAAACTTTTTGAAGAAAACGTGAATAAACCATTAACCGCGGCTTTCAATAAAGATTACGAAATCAGACGCGTGGAAGTCGTTGGTTCAAAGGTAGGCATGGATTTCCAGAGAAAAGCCATTTTTGCCGTCATTCTTTCCTGGCTGGCAATGCTCATTTATATAGCCTGGCGTTTTGAATTCCGCTACGGATTGGGTGGTATAATTGCCCTTATTCATGACGTTATTATTATCATCGGCACAATTTCCATATTGAAGATGGAATTTACCATTTCCATTCTCGCAGCAATATTCTTTATCATTGGTTATTCCATCAATGATACGATCGTTGTACTCGATAGAATAAGAGAAAATGTAAAATTGAATCCGCGGCAGAAACTGGCCGAGACCATCAATGTGAGTATTAATCAAACATTAAGCAGGACTATATTAACTTCATTTACAGTATTTCTAACTGTGATCGCACTTTATATATTCGGCGGGCCGGTACTTCATGATCTGGCTTTTTCGCTGTTGGTCGGCGTCGTGTTTGGCACGTATTCTTCCGTATTCATTTCCTGTCCGATTGTGCTGCTTTTTGAAAACCTGCAACTTTCGAAAATGAAGAGGAAGAAATAAATTGTCAGCATTTGCCGGGGCGGGATTGGTTATTTTCATTTTGATTTTGTTTGCGGGCATTTTTCTAAATTTGTTTGGCTTGCCTGGAACCGTTGTCATTTTTTTTGATGTTTTGTTTTATGCAATTTTTACCGGCTTTGATCACATCGGACTGAAAATTATTTTGTTTCTGCTTCTTTCCGCCATAATTGCCGAAACAATTGATTTCTTTTTGGTTATGAGTGGGACACAGCCAGTTGTTTCAAAAATGTCTTTTGGAGCCGCGGCATCAGGAGCTATTGGGGGAGCATTTTTGCTTGCACCTTTTTTCTGGGGACCGGGAATATGGGTAGGATTTTTTTTGGGAGGTCTTGCCGGAATATTAATAATGGAAATTCTCCGGCAATATAAATTAAAAGCTCCTTATCGAACACTTAATCGCGTTATTTTTACTATAATCGGGAAAAATGCAGTTAAAGGTTTTATTTCCCTCTGCATGATTGCCTTTTCTCTATCTAACATTTATTCTTAGGAGCCTATACTTAACATGACAAAAGATGACAAACCAAAAACAAAAGTTAAAGAATACGTTGAATCAATTATTATCGCGATTTTAATCGCTCTTTTTATACGCACATTTATAATCTGCGCGTATAAGATACCTTCCCGTTCCATGGTGCCAACCCTTCTCGTCGGCGATCATCTTTTAGTCAACAAATTTATTTACGGCGTAAAGATCCCTCTTTTAAGAAAAACCATTATTCCGGTTACCAACCCGCAAAGGGGTGATATTGTAGTTTTTATTTATCCCAATGACCGATCTAAAGAGTTCATCAAACGTGTTATCGGTGTGGGCGGCGACACAATCGAAATTAAGAACAAAAAAATATTCATCAACAATAAAGAATACAAGGATTCTCACGGTATTTACAGTGACAACGTAATCTATCCTGCTACAATGCAGCCCCGCGACAATTTTGGTCCCATCACCGTTCCCAAATATTCTCTTTTCGTCATGGGTGATAACCGCGATGAAAGCCTGGATAGCCGCTTCTGGGGATTTGTCGATTTGAAAGATGTAGAAGGAAAAGCTTTGATAATATACTGGTCGTGGAACCGCGAAGATCATAAATTCCAAGGTTTTATTATCTTTAATTAAACAATGTCGATAGAACCATCGCCGCAGAAAGACAGTTTAGAATAACGACTGTTGCCCAGGAAATAATGTTCATCAGCCGGCCGTTGACATAATTCCCCATTATTCGTTTATCATTAATCAAAAGAAGCATGAAAATCAAAATAAAGGGAAGCAGAATTCCGTTAATAACCTGCGAATAATACATAATGCCGATCAGAGGCACATTGGGCAGAAGAATAAATCCCGCCCCCAAAATAATCATAAAAGAATAAAGGCCGTAAAACTGCGGCGCTTCGGCGAATTTGCTATTCAAGCTTGATTCCCATCCAAACGCCTCACAAATTGTATAAGCAGTTGAAAGCGGCAGGATTGATGCAGCAAAAAGAGAAGCATTAAGCAGACCGAAGGCAAACAAAGAGGATGCGTACGATCCCGCCAGAGGAACCAGCGCCAAAGCCGCGTCCTTGGCTGTTTCGATTTTAAACCCGTGTTGAAACAACGTAACAGCGCAAAGCATTATAATAAAAAAAGCCACTACATTGACTGTTATCGAACCAAAAATAACATCCATTCGTGAATATTTATAACTCTCGGCTTTCAAACCTTTGTCCACAATGGATGACTGCAGGTAAAATTGCATCCAGGGCGCAATCGTTGTTCCAACTATCCCTATAGCCATTGTAATCATTCCGGTATCAAATCTCAGGGTTGGTGTAAATGTGGCTTTCCTGATTGCCGACCAGTCGGGATGCACAATAAATCCGGAAATAATATAGGAAAGATAAAAGACGCAGGCAACCAGAAACACTTTTTCGACTGATTTATAATTTCCCTTTACCACCATCCACCACACAAGAAAAGCGCCAACCGGAACAGAAATATGTTTACTGACGCCGAAAATTTCCATACTGGCGGCAATTCCTGCAAATTCGGATAATGTGTTACCTAAATTAGCCAGGAAAAGAACTATCATCAAATAGAAGGTGATTTTCGCCCCGAAACGTTCGCGAATTAAATCGGAAAGACCCTTACCGGAAACAACGCCCATGCGGGCGCACATCTCCTGAATAATTATTAAAGCTACGGTTACGGGAATGAGTATCCAAATTAATTTTAAGCCATAATGAGCGCCAGCCAGAGAATAAGTGGTAATACCGCCGGCATCATTATCCACATTAGACGTAATAATTCCGGGACCAATGAGCGCAAAAAAAAGACCAATTTTCCAAAAGCCTTTCTGCAATATTTTTTCCCAAAGCTGTCTGATTTTATCCATAATTTTTCTTGCCGCTCTGGATTTACCCTTATTTCTCTAATTGCGGAGCAACAACTTCCAAAAGATTCTTAAATATAATTGTTCCGTGCATCCGGTCATTTTCATCAACCACCGGGATAGCCGTAACTCCATATTTGACAAAATGTTCGGAAATCGTTTCTTCATTATCATCGAGTTTTACCGAAATGACCCGCTCATCCATCAGTTCTTCAAGTCTTTTATCCTGATCAGCCAGAATCAAATCTCGCAAAGTTACAACTCCCATCAAGCGTTCCTCATCGTCAGTCACATAAACGTAATAAACCATATCAATATCCGCCGCCTCTTGGCGAAATTTTTCCAGTGTTTCCTTTACCGTTATTGACGGACGGAAACTTAAGTAAGATGTTGTCATCATACCGCCGGCTTCTCTTTCCGGATGGGTCAAGAGTTCTTTTACGTCATCGGCTATATCCTTTTCCATTTCGTTTAGAATGCCTTCGGCCTTTGCCTTGGGCAAATCGCCCAAAAGATCGGCAGCTTCGCTCAGCGACATTTCTTCTATAATATCAGATGCCTCGGCAGAGTTGAGATCATTAATCAAACTCACTTGAACCTTGGAATCGGTTTCTTCGAGAGTTTCCGCTGCAGTTTCGACATCAAGAGCCTGAAATACAGCGGCACGCTGTTTAATATCCATATCTTCGAGAATGTCGGCCAGATCGGCCGGATGTATTTTCCCCAGCCTGTTTTGGGTAATATTTAAGCGTAACAAATCCGGCGAATGCACCGGCTGTACGAATTTCCACGAAATAAACTGATTGGGCAATTTGTAGTCGAAAAGACTTTGTAAAATTACATCAAAGGGTTTAATCAGCCCCATGCGGCGGATCAAGCCTCGAAAACCGACATCAACGTGGACCAGATGCATCCCCTGGTTTGTTTTTAGAAACTGGAGATCATTCACTCTTCTAATCTTGGCGCCATCCGTATCAACAACCTGTTTATCCAATAAGGCGTCCTTGAGCAGAAGTTCCCCCTGCCGCAAATTAAGGGGAGATAATTCACTTGTTGAATGTATGGCAACGGACACATCTCCATTAAAATCAACCACATCTTTCCATGGAAGAAAAACCGGATTTTTTTTCTGGGCGGAACTGAATATTATTCCCGTAACCACAGGATAAGGATCAATAAACTCAGCGGCCAGATCATAAACGCTGCCCAATGTTTCTCCCGCGGCGCCGATAATTTTTTTCCCCAGGATTCTACTTAAAAACAAAAAAACCTGAGAATCTTGATTTACACCCATATTTTTTCTCCACATTGCCCGTTTATATCAGTTA
>JAPLJP010000191.1 GCA_026388535.1 Deltaproteobacteria bacterium
CGAGATAGTGCTGGCCAACAAAAACATTAAAACCCCTGACCTCGGGGGGACGGCAACCACAGAGGAGTTGGGGAGAACTATTGCAGAAGTGGCTAAAGAATTATGTGAATGAAGAAGATTTGAAAAACGCTTGTGAACGTAAATTATTTTCCACCTTCATAATCACGCTTTCCATTTGAAAGATAGCATGAAGGAAGTAATGTACAAACTGAGGGCTACAGGAAGTTGTTCATACTTCAAGGCCATCATATCTTATGGCTGGTAAACTGGATTTCAGTAAAACATGGTTGTTTATAAAAACTTCACTATCTATGCATTTAAGCCAAGTACCCTTTCCGCATTTTTGTACGCAATTTTTTCCATATCAATTTTGCCTATGGGGAGATGTCTTAAGAAATCGACCGCCACTTTATTTGATTCGTTAGGCCAATCAGCTGAAAATAGAATATTGTCCACGCCGATTGTGCCAATCGCACATAAGACCGACTGGGGAGAAAAATTGCCGCTTGTCGTGATGACCAGATTATCCCTGATATAATCTGCCGGACTTCTTTTTAATTTTTCCTGGGCGAAAGCGGATAGGCGTGTATTGATCCTGTCGAGATTATAGGGGATTGATTCGCCGAGGTGTCCCAAAATGATCTTGAGTTCCGGAAATTGATCAAACACTCCGGCCGTTAGCAACCTTAAAAAATGACAGCTTGCATCTACCATATAATCCCAGACCGGTGCCGACAGTTCTTCCCGTCCCTTAAAATACGTCTGCATCAGCGCAGGAAGGGGATTGTAAGGATGGAGGTAGATAGGTGCATGGTGCGCTTCGGCACACTCAAGAATCGGCCAGTATTTCTTGTCGTCAAGAAATTCACCGTTTATGCTTCCCACGATAAATCCTCCCACAAATCCCGGCTTGGTCAATGCCCGTTCAAATTCCTCAACAGCTACCTTGGGATTTGTTGCCGGCAGAGCTGCAAAAGCAGCAAATCTGGAAGGGTACTTCTCAACAGCTTCAGCGGCTACATCGTTAGCTTCCGCCATAATCTGAACGGCCATTTCGGTATCCGCAATCTGGGGTGCGGAAAAGGAAAGAACTTGCATATCAATTCCTGCTTCGTCCATGGCAGCAATCCGCCCCTCCCCTAAATCAAGATACGCTTCACCGACATTAGTGTTAACAAGTGCAGCGGATGTCTTTATTGTATATTCATCTATGTTTGCTTCATCGACAAAAAGCTTCAATACGCTCCTGGTCAGAAACCCCTCTTCCAAAGCAATAATTCTCATGATTTCTCCTCATTCTTTACGTAACATTTATACGAATACGCAGTAATTTGTTGTACTATTCATAAAACAATAATCGTTTTTGCAAGAGCGCCATCCTACATTGAGAACGATCTATTGTTTTTCACCCCTTTATATGACCATTGTCTTATAATGATAAATAAAATTCAAGCAGAAAAATATCCACCCCTCTGACGATTGCAATTTAAAATCATTAATTTTTAACTGTAAAGACAGGTGCTTGCTTTCTGGAAGTTGTCGATTACGTATAGCAGGAAGACAGCCGGAGTCCACGTCCACTGAAAATTGGCTGGCAACCAGTGCTATATTTCTACCCGTTATGTGCAATATTTATGAACGGGAAAATGGAATTTACCTGTTATTATCAACACCTACGAAGCACGGAGTCGAGCCTGTATGGGAACTGAGAATTACCACGGCAAACAGTGAATGTCATACAATTATATGAAGTCTGCTCTCAAACTTGATAAGGATTGGGCGTTAAAAAGTTTCTTAATTTCTTATGTCCC
>JAPLJP010000048.1 GCA_026388535.1 Deltaproteobacteria bacterium
AGACATCAGCATATCCAACATAGGCACCGCTGTCTGTTCTTTCATAATCCGGGTGGGCTGGTCCAAAAAAACTTGCGTGGTCATCTCCCCAGAAATCTAGTCCATCAGTGGATGTAGTTTTCAAAGTTTTGCTAGTTATATTAATATCATCATAAATAATTGTAACGGAACCTTGTGCGAATATAGCTCCTAGATCACTATCGGCAATAATATTTTTGGCTAAAGATAATTGTGGAATAATTAAGAACGAGAATAAAACTACAAATGCTAAGATCTTTTTCATGTTTAATCTCCTTAATATTTTTATTTCTATTAAATAATAAATTTGAGTTAAAAATTAAAACACCTTCACTTAAATACGACAAACAGCTTTTAAATTTTAAAGCAAAATTATAACAATGTAAAGAACTATTTTTCTTATTTTTATCGCGCACTTCACCTAACTACACTTATCCTTTTTTAGTATAATACAAAGCTATATCAATGTAAAGAATTTTAATATTTTTTTCTTGAGCCGAGAATGTTTTCATAATTCTGAATTATGACGAGTAGTTTGGAAAAAATTATTGACTAATTTATGTTGAAATAATAAAGCTATCCACAATTTTAATGAGTGGAAAAATGAAAAATAAATATCTGTATATTCAAACATTTGGTTGTCAGATGAATGTTCACGATTCGGAACAAATGGTGGCATTGCTATCTGGTACCGGTTATAAACTGACTGACAATATAAAATTGGCCGATTTGATCATTTTGAATACATGTTCAATAAGAGAGAAGGCTGCTCAAAAAGTCTATAGTGAACTAGGGAGACTCGTCAAACTCAAAGAGCAAAATCCGGAATTGATTATCGGCGTGGGAGGCTGTCTGGCACAGCATCTTGGAACAAAATTTCACAAAAAAGCTTTACATCTGGATATTGTTTTTGGCACGCACAATATTCATCGTCTTCCTCAATTGCTTGTAGTAATTGAGAGAGAAAGAAAAAAGATTACAGAAATTGATTTTTATAAGTCAATAAATTCCATCGGTGTTTTTGCTCCACCGCAAAGGGGTGCTGTGAGTGCTTTTGTCACTATTATGCAGGGTTGCAATAATTTCTGCGCTTACTGTGTGGTTCCTTATCTGCGCGGACCGGAAATGAGCAGGCCTGCTGATGATATAATCGAGGAGGTAAAAAAACTTGCCGATTGCGGCATCAGAGAAGTTACTCTTCTAGGACAAAATGTTAATTCCTATGGTAAGACACTGAGCAATGGATTGAACTTCACTTCTTTGATTAAAAAGATCGGTAAAATTTCCGACATAGAGCGAATTAGATTTACAACATCTCATCCACGGGATCTCTCTGATGAATTAATTAACTGCTTTGCCGAAGAAGCGAAATTGTGCGAGCATATCCATCTTCCGGTGCAATCAGGTTCGAACCGGATATTGGCGTTAATGAACAGGGGTTATACCGTTGAGGAATACATAAAAAAAATTGATAATTTGCGTAAATTGAGTCCTTCGATTAGTATCACTTCAGACATTATCGTTGGATTTCCGGGAGAGACGAAAAAAGATTATCAAGAAACAATTGACATGATGAAAAAAATCAGGTTTGATTCTCTTTTTTCGTTCAAATATTCTGAAAGAAAAGGGACAATTGCGCAGAAACTAGAGTATAAAGTTGAAGAAAGTGAAAAGTTGAGAAGGCTCGAACAACTTCAGATGTTGCAGAATCAGCATACACTGGAAAAAAATACAGCATTGGAAGGAAGTAATCAGGAATTATTGGTTGAAGGAAAAAGCAAAAATTCCGAAAATGATTTAATGGGACGAACCAGTTCCTGGAGAATTGTTAATTTTAAAGGTGAGTTGGAATTGATCGGCAAATTGGTGGACGTGAAAATATCAAAAGCTTATTTACATTCCTTAAGAGGAAAAATGGTGAATAAATAAGGAGGCTGGCAGTGTTAATTGAAATGAAGGTTTCGGGATTGACCATAGATCCCGTTACCAATACACCTATCGTTATATTGAAAGACATGCAGGACAATAAAGCCATCCCGATCTGGATAGGTTTATTTGAAGCCAGCGCTATTGCCACGGAACTGGAAAAAATTGTTTTTCCCCGGCCAATGACTCATGATTTGTTTAATGAATTTTTAAAGTCTTTAGATGTGACGGTCAATAGAATTGAAATCGTGGATATTCGCAGTAATACATTTTTCGCCAATATTTATTTAAACAGGGAAGGGCAGAATTTTACGATTGATGCGCGCCCCAGTGACGCTATTGCCATAGCCCTGCGCGCGCATGCTCCGATATTTGTCGATGAAAGTGTTATTGAAAAATCACGTAATGTTGATTTCGGAACTAAACTCAACGATTTGGACAAATTAAAGGAGGATAAAATTAAAGAGTTTCTGGAAAATCTTTCGGCGGAAGATTTCGGCAAGTATAAGATGTAATGAGACAAGCTGAGAGCGAACGAAGTGAAGCTCGAAGCGTTAGTCGAATTATCCCCTGAGCGCAGCGAATGGGGATAAGTGACACCTTGTTATTAAAAGGGTTAATGAGACTCGCTGATAATGAGACAAGCTGAGAGCGAACGAAGTGAAGCTCGAAGCGTTAGTCGAATTATCCCCTGAGCGCAGCGAATGGGGATAAGTGACACCTTGTTATTAAAAGGGTTAATGAGACTCGCTGATAGTGAGCCAAGCTGAAGACAAACGAAGTGAAGTATGAAGCGTAAGGCGAACTATACTAGGCACATAGTGCCATGGTAAAACGAGCGAAGCGAAATTTGAAGCGTTAGTCGTAATGAGGCTTAAACTTCAAAAGCAAAGCGTATTGAAGTTTTTTAGCCGAATTGTCCAATAGTAAAAAGCTATTGGAAATTATCCCCAAAGCGTAACGGAGTGGGATAATGGTTATGTATGATAACTAACTGGTATAAATATTATGGGAAACATTATTCAAGATTATCGAATTTATTTGGAAGTGGAAAGAAATGTTTCCGTGCATACGTTAACGGCTTACATTGCCGATATTCACGAATTTGCCCGTTTTTTACTAGATAATAATTTTATAAAAAATCACGATGAAATAATTAAAGTTGAGCCGGAAACTATCAGGGAATATTTAAGCTGCCTGTATCGTCAAAAAGTAAAAAAAGTTACGGTTAACCGAAAAGTGTCCTCACTGAGAGCTTTTTATAAATATGTATTACGTACCGGTAAAATTAATAATAATCCGGCAGAAATGATTCAAACATTGAAAACTGAAAAACACATACCAACTTTTCTTTCGGTTGATGAAATGTTTGAGCTTCTGAAAGCGCGAGATGAGAGTTCAGTTTTGGGTCTGCGTAATCTCGCTATGTTGGAGATGTTTTATTCCTCCGGATTGCGCCTAAGTGAATTAGCCGGATTGGATTTATTAGACCTTGATTTTAATCAGAAGTTGGTTAAGGTGAGGGGTAAAGGAAGAAAAGAAAGAATAGTTCCCATTGGCGGACCAGCCATAAAAGCCGTTCAGGAATATTTAGAAAAAACCGGAGAAATAAGAAAAGAGACAGATAAGGATATTTTTAAAAAACCATTATTCTTAAATGCTCAAGGCAAAAGAATAACGACAAGAAGTATCGCCCGGATAGTTAATGAAGTAACCGGTAAAAGCGGTATTGGAAGGAAGATCAGCCCGCATGCTTTAAGACACAGTTTTGCCACGCATCTCTTAAACGCCGGGGCTGATTTGCGTTCTATTCAGGAATTGCTGGGGCATGAAAGTCTTTCCACAACGCAAAAATATACGGCGGTGAATATTAATCGCATGATGGAAGTTTATGATAAAGCGCACCCGCGATCTAAGAAATAAATGAGACTTGGCCTTTTTCAAGGCAACGCCGAAAAAGGACTTAGTCGAATTTATCCCGTGCAAGCGGAGCGCGACACGGGATCCAGAGTTGAAAATAGTACTTGGCCTTTTTCAAGGCAACACCGAAAAAGGACTTAGTCGAATCAATGAAACTCAAATTTCAAAAGCAAAGCGCAGTGAAATTTGTTAGTTGAATTGATCCGGCAAGCGGAGCGCGACACGGAAAGTTGATAATTAGCAATGTCTGTTTGTATTTGAGGAAAAAGAATGAATATAAGAGGCACAACGATATTAGCAGTTAAGCGTGATGGAAAGATAACCGTAGCCGGGGATGGCCAGGTTACTTTGGATACGACAATATTGAAACACGGCGCCCGCAAGGTCCGCCGTCTTTACAATAACGAAGTAATTGTTGGTTTTGCCGGCGCTACAGCGGACGCGTTTACTTTGTTTGACCGGTTTGATCAAAAGCTGGAACAATACAACGGAAATTTGCTGCGGGCGGCAGTGGAATTGACGAAAGATTGGCGGACAGACCGTGTTTTAAGACATTTAGAAGCGCTGATGATTGCCGTAAACAAAGACAATTCGCTAATTATTTCCGGCAATGGCGATGTGATTGAAGCTGATGATGATGTCATGGCCATCGGATCAGGCGGACCTTACGCACTCACGGCGGCACGAGCGCTTTTGCGTCACTCCGGTTTATCGGCGACGGAAATAGCCAAGGAAGCAATGAGACTAGCTGCAGAAATTTGTATTTATACTAATGACCATATAACAATTGAAGAAATAGATGTTGATATGGAAACAAATGAGAGAAAAAATAGTAAAGATAAGGGGAAAAAGTAAACGATGTCGAACAATGGGTTAAAACCCCGGGAAATAGTGGAAAAACTTAATCAGCATATTATCGGCCAACTAGATGCGAAAAGGGCTGTAGCCATCGCTCTGCGCAACAGATGGCGCAGACAAAACGTGTCGCCGGATTTAGCTGATGAAATTTCGCCCAAGAATATTATCATGATTGGTCCTACCGGTGTGGGTAAAACAGAAATCGCCCGCAGGCTCGCAAAGTTGGATAACTCTCCTTTTTTAAAAATAGAAGCATCCAAATTTACTGAAGTTGGCTATGTGGGGCGCGATGTCGAATCAATGATCAGGGATCTGGTGGAATTGTCCATGAATATGGTTAAATCGGAAGAGCAGGAAAATGTTAGAACGAGAGCCGCGGAAATTGCGGAGGAAAAATTGCTCGATTTGTTGCTTCCTCCGAGGCCTAAAGAAAAAAAGGTCAGTGATATGTTGACCAATCCCGATGAAACAGATGAAAAAGATCAAGCTGATGAAGATCATGGGAAGAAGTTTGATGCCACGCGGGAAAAAATAAGACGCTTGCTTAAAGACGAAAAACTAAACGAAAGGTTGGTAGATCTGGAGGTTACCGAAACAAGAAGCGGTCCCATGATCGAAATTTTTTCTGCCGCGGGAATGGAAGATATGGGACTCAATGTCAGAGATATGTTAGGAAGTGTATTTCCGCAGAAAAAAAAAGTGAAAACGGTAAAAGTACCAGAAGCTTTGGAAATACTGGAGGAAGAAGAAGCGCAAAAGTTAATCGATATGGATAAAGTTACGAAGACAGCGCTGGAGAGGGTTGAGCAATCGGGTATAATTTTCCTGGACGAAATTGATAAAATTGTCGGCAGTGATGCAACTCATGGACCAGATGTGTCGCGTGAAGGAGTACAGAGAGATTTACTGCCCATCGTGGAAGGTTCCAACGTTAATACCCGTTATGGAATGGTTAAGACTGATCATATTCTTTTTATAGCCGCGGGAGCTTTTAACGTTTCCAAACCTTCCGAATTGATTCCGGAACTGCAGGGACGTTTTCCAATCCGCGTAGAGCTGGATTCGCTGGGTAAAGAAGAATTTATTCGTATTTTAACAGAGCCCAATAATGCTTTGGTTAAGCAATATACGGAAATGATGGCGACAGAAGGTCTGAATTTATCGTTTACAGAAGAAGCCATAGCTTCTATTGCAGAAATGGCGACATTGGTCAACGAAAGAACAGAAAATATCGGTGCCAGAAGACTTTATACGATCATGGAAAAATTGCTGGATGATATTTCTTTTGAAGCGCCGGATATGCAAGAAAAGAAAATAACAATAGATGCCAAACATGTAGAAGAAAAACTAAACGATATAATAGAAGATGAGGATTTAAGCAGGTACATTCTATAAACGGAGTTTGCCATGGAAAATATTTTAAATTTAATAGAAAGGGCGGATATCCTTCTGGAAACTCTGCCGTATATCAGGCGATTTTATAATAAAACAATAGTTATCAAATATGGCGGTCATGCCATGGTTGACGACGAATTAAAAGATAAATTCGCTCAAGACATGGTTTTGATGAAATATATAGGAATCAATCCTGTAGTAGTCCATGGTGGCGGTCCGCAAATAGGAGACCTTTTAAAAAAGTTCGGTAAAGAATCAAAATTTATACAAGGAATGCGGGTCACTGATGAAGAAACCATGAATATCGTGGAGATGGTTTTGGTCGGCATGGTCAATAAAGAAATAGTTGGTTTGATTAACCGGCATGGCGGAAATGCCGTGGGTTTAAGCGGCAAAGACGGCAACTTGATAAACGCGGAAAAGTATTATTTGAATGAAGAAAAAGCGAAACATACGCCGCCGGAAATTATTGATATCGGTTTGGTCGGCAAGGTAAAAAATGTCAATTCACAATTGATAGTTTCGTTAGCGCAAAACAGTTTTATTCCGGTTATCGCACCCACAGGAATTGGTGATGCGGGCGAGACATATAATATCAATGCTGACGTCGTTGCCGGAGAAATTGCGGCGGCTCTAAAGGCGGAAAAGCTTTTACTTTTAACTGATGTACCGGGCGTGTTGGGTAAAGACAAAAAGCTTATTAATACAATGAACAATAAAGAAGCTTTAAAATTAATTGACACAGGCATTATTGAGGGAGGTATGTTTCCTAAAATTAAATGTTGCCTGAAGGCTCTCAAAGGAGGAGTAAAGAAGGCTCACATAATTGACGGACGCCTGAAGCATGCTGTTTTGCTGGAGATCTTTACCGATAAAGGAATAGGCACAGAAATAGTTTTGTAGTTAAAAAATCTTAAAGGAAGTTTAAAATAATGAGCGAAAAAGAGATAATGACTCTAGCCGATGAAAATATAATGAATACTTATAAACGCTTTCCCATAGTTCTGGTAAAAGGTTCTGGCGCGAGGGTATGGGATGTCAACGGCAAAGAATATCTTGATTTTGTAGCCGGGATTGCCGTTTGCAGTCTGGGGCATTCCCATCCACAGGTTATTGCCGCCGTAAAGAAACAGGTTGAAAACTTAACCCATGTTTCCAATTTGTATTATACTGAACCGCAGGCTCATCTGGCAAAATTGCTGGTTGATAATTCTTTTGCTGATAAGGTTTTTTTCTGCAATAGCGGCGCGGAGGCGAATGAAGCGGCAATCAAAATGGCGCGAAAATATGCCCATGAAAATATGGGGCTTGATAAATTTGAATTAATCACCATGAAGGATTCCTTTCATGGCCGGACTATGGCGACAATTACAGCCACTGGACAGGAAAAATTTCAATACGGATTTACGCCGCTTTTGGCCGGTTTTACTTATGCGCCTTTTAATGATTTACAGGCTTTAGAAGCGGCTATATCAAGAAATACCTGCGGTATAATGCTGGAACCGATTCAAGGCGAAGGCGGAGTCAATATTCCTGATGATAATTATTTGGCTTCTGTGAGGGAAATTTGCGATCGTCATGGAATTTTATTAATTATTGATGAAGTTCAAACCGGCATGGGCCGTACAGGAAAACTTTTTGCGTACGAACATTCGGGGATCAAACCGGATATAATGACTTTAGCGAAGGCTTTAGGCAATGGCCTGCCGATAGGCGCGATGTTGGCAACAGATAAAATAGCGAAGGCTTTTGTTCCCGGTAATCATGCTTCTACTTTTGGTGGTAATCCTTTGGCTGCAGTTGCGGCGGACGCTACTATAAAAACGATGCTCCAAGAAGGTGTGTTAGATAATTGCCGAAAAATGGGCGATTATTTTTTATTGCAATTAAAGAAGCTGCAACAAAAACACAATAATATTATCAAAGAAGTTAGAGGTAAGGGGCTTATGCTTGCGGCGAAACTTGATATTGAAGGCGGTGATATCGTAAACGAATGCCTAAAACGTGGATTGCTCATCAATTCTACTGGAGGAAAGACGCTGCGATTCGTGCCGCCGCTGATTATTACCACTCAAGATGTAGATTGGGCAATCAGAGTGCTGGACGAAGTTATGGAGGGTAAATGAAAAAGGATTTGTTAAACGTTTACGATCTTGAATTGGCCGACTTTGAAAAAATCTGGGCAAAGGCAAAAAGACTCAAAAAGTCTTTAAAAGAAGGAAAATCACATGCGTCTCTGAAGGGAAAAACTTTGGGGATGATTTTTGATAAATCTTCCACACGGACAAGGATATCTTTTGAAGTAGGTATGTATCAACTGGGCGGGATTGCCTTGTTCTTGAATTCTCGAGACACGCAAATCGGCCGTGGCGAAACTATTTCCGATTCCGCAAGAATGATGTCACGTTATTTGAATGGGATTATGATCAGAACATTTGCCCAGAAAAGTGTGGAAGAACTGGCCCATTACGCCTCCATTCCGGTAATTAATGGATTAACTGACCTTCTGCATCCGTGCCAGATTCTAAGCGACTTGTTTACAATAAAAGAAAAGAAGGCATCTTACGATAAATTGAAGATAGTCTATATTGGCGACGGCAATAACATTGCCAATACCTGGATCGAAGCTGCTGCCAGATTACCAATTGAATTAGCATTGGCTTGTCCGGAAGGTTATGATCCTGACAGGAAAATAATGGCCAGAGGAAAGAAAGAAGCGAAAGAAGGAATTACTCTTTATCGAGATCCTTTTGAGGCCGCGAAAAATGCTGATGTTTTGTACACAGATGTGTGGGTAAGCATGGGACAGGAATCCGAAAAAGAAGAGAGAAAAAAAATATTTAAAAATTACCAGATCAATAAGAGGCTTTTAAAAGAAGCAAAAAAAGATGCAATAGTGATGCATTGCTTGCCGGCGCACCGTGGAGAAGAAATTTCTTCCGACGTCATTGAAGGTTCGCAGTCGGTGGTTATTGATCAGGCCGAAAACCGCCTGCATGTGCAGAAGGCAATCCTGGAAATATTACTTTAATAATTCCGTTAAAGCATTTATCCCGTTTATCGGGATTAGGAGGAACAAAAATTGTCGGCAAAAATTAAGAAAATTGTTTTGGCATATTCGGGCGGACTGGATACATCGGTAATTGTGCGCTGGCTTATAGAAACTTATAAATGTGAAGTAATCTGCTTTGCAGCAGATGTGGGACAGAAAGAAGAATTAACCGGCCTGAAAGAGAAGGCGATTAATACCGGCGCCAGTAAAATATATATTGATGATTTGAGGGAAGAGTTCGCGCGGGATTTCGTTTTTCCGGCACTGCGCGCCAATGCCATTTATGAAGGTACATATCTTTTAGGCACATCATTGGCACGGCCGCTGATAGCCAAGAGGCAGATTGAAATAGCGAAACTTGAAGGCGCGGATGCTGTATCTCATGGCGCAACAGGGAAGGGCAATGATCAGGTTCGATTCGAACTTACCTACTATGCTTTAAATCCGTCAATTAAAATTATTGCAGCATGGAAGGACGACAACTGGAAATTTGATTCACGTGAATCAATGATTGATTACGCCAAAAAATATAAAATCCCCATACCGCTCACTAAGGCGAAGCCTTACAGTTCGGATCGCAACCTTTTGCATATTTCGCACGAAGGAGGAATCCTGGAAGATCCCTGGGCGGAAGCGCCGGAGGATATTTTTGTGCTTACCAAGTCTCCTGAAGAGGCGCCGGATAAACCAACATATGTAGAAATCGATTTTAAAAAGGGGAATCCGGTAGCTGTCAATGGGAAAAAAATGTCACCGGCAAAACTCATGGATTATATGAATACTATTGCCGGAACCAATGGTATCGGCCGCATGGATATGGTGGAGAATCGTTTTGTCGGAATGAAATCAAGAGGTGTCTATGAGACTCCAGGCGGCACTGTGCTCTGGGCGGCTCATCGCGCGGTGGAATCAATTACCATGGATCGTGAAGTGATGTTGATGAGAGATTCACTGACTCCAAAATATGCCCAGCTTGTTTATAATGGTTTCTGGTATTCACCCGAAATGAAGACTCTCCAGACTTATATAGATGCGACTCAGGAAAATGTTAACGGCACTGCGAGGGTGAAGTTGTATAAGGGTAATTGCGTCGTCGTCGGACGCAAATCGCCTAATTCTCTTTACAGTGAATCATTTGCTACTTTTGAAAGGGATCAGGTTTATAATCAGAAAGACGCTACAGGATTCATAAGGCTGAGCGGATTGCGTTTGATAATTCAGAATATTTTAAAAAATAAACGCTAACTAAACGGAGAAAACGCATGACAACCAGGAAAAAACCATGGAGCGGCCGGTTTCAAAAACCCACGGCTGGGAGTGTGGAAAAATTCACGTCTTCCATTCATTACGACCAGAGACTTTATCCTTACGATATCGAAGGTTCTGTTGCTCATGCCATTATGCTGGCCAAACAGAAAATAATATCTAAAGGTGAAGCGGCAAAAATTGTATCCGCTCTGAAAAATATTTTAAAAGATATGAAAAAGGGCAAGGTTATCTTTTGTCCAGATGATGAAGATATTCACATGGCTGTTGAAAGGGAACTGATTAGTCGTATTGGTGAAGTTGGAGGAAAACTCCACTCCGCGAGAAGCCGGAATGATCAAGTGGTTCTGGATGTTAGACTTTTCCTGCGGGCGGAAATTAAAGGCATTATTGCTCTTATAAACGCTCTGCAGTCACAGTTGGTAAAAGTGGCAAAGAGTGAAATTAAGACGATTATGCCAGGTTACACGCATATGCAAAAAGCTCAGCCGGTATTGCTTTCCCACTATTTTCTTGCGTTTGGAGAAATGTTTGCACGTGATGCCGAAAGATTAAGTGACTGCAATAGCAGGCTCAATGTATTACCTTTAGGTGCTGCTGCCTTAGCCGGTACGAGTTTGCCTATTGATCGTAATCGGACGGCAAAAATATTAAATTTCCCGGCAATCAGTAAAAACAGCATGGATACGGTCGCGGACAGGGATTTCATAGCGGAATTTATTTTTGCGTCATCACTGGTAATGATGCATCTGAGCCGCTTTTGTGAAGATTTGATTTTGTGGTCTTCGGATGAATTTGGTTTTGTCGAAATATCCGATGCCTATACCACCGGCAGCAGCATCATGCCGCAGAAAAAGAATCCTGATGTAGCAGAGTTGATCAGAGGTAAAACCGCACGGGTTTATGGTGATCTTTTTGCGATAATGACTATTCTCAAAGGGTTACCCATGGCTTATAACCGCGACTTGCAGGAAGATAAGGAACCACTGTTTGACGCTGTAGATACCGTAAAAAATTGTTTAGCAATCTTCACGGAAATGATTAAACATACAAAGTTTAATGCCGCAAAGATGTATTTGGCGGCGCAGGGAGGCTTTTCCACGGCAACCGACATTGCTGAGTATCTGGTTAAAAAAGGATTGCCTTTCCGCCGGGCGCACGAAATTGTCGGAAAAATAGTCGCTTATTGCTTGAAGAATAAAAAAGAATTGGAAAATTTAACTTTAAAAGAATATCAGAAATTTTATAAAGGTTTCACTGATGATATTCAGAACACAATCAAACTCGAAAGAGCGGTTAATTCACGTAAGCACACAGGCGGAACGGCAACCTCAACCG
>JAPLJP010000168.1 GCA_026388535.1 Deltaproteobacteria bacterium
TATTTTAGTTTTATGAAAACTCGTTATCGTGATCATCGAGGACTTTCACCTTTAAAACGCAAGGCATTTTTTAACTGGTTCTTTTATCTAAAACAGTAAAAAACAGCACACATTTTTTACCATTACACCCGCAATGACAAATAAATATTTAGAAATTAATATTATAAATCGGAGTAATTTAATGAGAGATGTTTATATTATCGGCGTCGGCATGACGCCGTTTGGAAAACACATGGATAAAAACTATTTCCATGAACTGTAGGATGTGTACGTATGAAAAAGAGTATTTTTATTACCGGGGCCGCGGCCGGAATTGGAAAAGCAACTGCTCTTCTTTTTGCCGGCAAAGGATGGTTTGTCGGCATTGCCGATGTTAACGCCGCTGGTCTCGATGATCTGAAAAAATGCACGGGCGGGAAGATAGGCTTCTCAGCGCCTCTTGATGTAACGGATGCGGAAAAGGTTTCATCGGTATTGAAGGAGTTTAACATGGCCGCGGGTGGAAGGATGGATGTGTTGTTCAATAACGCGGGCATTCTTCGAACAGGTCCTTTTGAAGATATCTCTCTTAAAGATCACCATGCGATTCTCAACATAAACGCGGGAGGAATGATTAACTGCACGTATCAAGCTTTCCCATATCTGAAAAATACCGAAGGATCACGTGTAATCAATATGGCTTCCGTCGCGTCGGTTATAGGAGCCCCGACTGAAGCGACATACGCCGCATCAAAGTTCTGGGTGAGAGGATTTACCGAGGCGTTACATGTTGAATGGAAACGATACGGAATACATGTTTGTGACGTCATGCCCTGCTATGTTAACACCCCCATGGTTGAACAGAATCCGGGTAAATTTGTCGATAGTGTCGGTGTTTATATAACAGCGGAAGATGTGGCGGCGACCGTTTGGAAGGCCGCACAGCGCAAACGTCTCCACTGGGTAATCGATAGGTTTCACAACAGACTTTATTACCAGTTTAGAAGCTTTGTTCCCTATTCACTGGAAAAATTTGTTCTGAGAAAAATGGCGGGCTTATGAAAAAAGCCGAGTCTTTAACCATAGACCATTGCTGACATGTTTAGAACAAAGAGATGAGGAATGATTTTGATGAGTAAAGACAAATCTATCAAACGTTTTCATGGTAAAGATTTAGAAGACCTCAGATATGAAGATTTGATGAAACTCAACCGCAAGCAACTCATGGATTTGTTCTTTCTGCTTGACGCCCCGTCCATGTCGGAAATGAAAGGTGAATATCGTGCATCCCTGTTGGACAGCGGATATATAATAAATAACTTCCTTGCCAAGCTCTATCTTCATTTTACCTGGGGAGACTGGCAGCACAAGGCCTTTGAGCCGCTGGGAGCAACGCATGGTCACGGGTACAATACTTTTGTTACGACACAGTCGAAACTTTATGAGAATTATTTTGCAGCAGTCTTCATTAAAATGTTGAGCATTGTCCGTTCACTTTTCCGGCTGAACTCTCCCCAAAGAATGGCCCGGATTATGCTCAATAAAACATCCATAGTGTCTTCAGTTTTTGATGCGAAACCTTCATTTCAACTCAGCTATCGGGATTACAATACCTTTTATACTAACACCATGACCGACGAAGTCCGTAAGGTGAACGACAAACTATACTTGGGCATAGGAAGGTTGACAGTTACTTTCGGCAAGTTCAATCCGATGCCTTTTATGATGATAGGTTCGCCTGATCCATGGGTCGGTCCTGATATTGAGTACCCGAACAAATGATTTAGAGGAAAAAGAATAAACTGCAAAAAAATTAAAATTACCATGCACAGGGATTTATTTTATTAGGAGGTTATAGATGAGAGATGTTTATATTAATGGCGCCGGCATGACGCCGTTCGGAAAACACATGGATAAAAATATGAAGAGTCTGGCAGCGGAGGCGGTCAATGCGTCTCTTCAACATGCTGGCTTGACCAAAGAAGCCATTCAAACAGCGGTCGTCGGCAATGCCTACCAGGGTATTGTGACCGGTCAGGAATCAATCCGCGGGCAGGTGGTGCTTCGGGCGATGGGAATAGGAGATATTCCCGTGACCAATGTTGAGAACGCCTGCTGTTCTTCCGCGACAGCGCTCCAGGTTGCCTGGATGGATGTCGCTCTTGGACTTCATGATGTCGGGCTCGTGCTCGGCATGGAGAAGATGTATATGGACGATCGGGAGAAGCGACTGAAGCTGTATTCTTCATCGGCTGACGTCGAGATCGTGGAGTTGTTCGTCAAGGCGATGAAGGAGGACGCCGAGCGCCGACGAAAAGACGCTGAAACGGCTGAAAAGACTGCGGCGCCGAGCGGCGAGAAAAAAAAGGAGAAGGTCGAGGGAAGCGCCTTCATGGAGATATACGCCATGGCAGCGCGACTTCACATGGAGCAATATGGTATTACCCAGCGTCAGCTTGCCGTCATCAGCTCCAAGAACCACGCCCACAGCGTGCATAATCCTTACGCGCAATACCGCACCTCCTTTACTGTCGACGAGATTCTCGCGGCACCCTTGGTTGCCTTCCCGCTGACCCGTCCCATGTGCTCGCCGGTAGGCGATGGCGCGGCGGCCCTGATTGTCTGCTCTAAGGACTATGTGAAGAAAATCGGCGCGAAAAAACCGGTGAAGATACTGGCCACAGTACTTGGCGGAGGCGTGGACAGAGACTTTTTCGCACCGGACATCGGGGAGCGCCTCTCGAAAATAGCTTATGAAAAGGCGGGCGTCGGGCCTGGAGATATCGATGTGGCCGAAGTCCATGACGCAACGGCCTTCGGCGAGCTTCGCGCGACGGAAGACATGGGTTTCTGCCCGAATGGCGAGGGCGGAATCTTCGCGGAGCAGGGCCATACGGCCATAGGGGGCAGGCTTCCCGTCAATCCCTCTGGTGGCCTTGAATCGAAGGGTCATCCGGTCGGGGCGACTGGTGCAGGCCAGATTGCCGAGCTCGTGTGGCAGCTTCGGGGAGAGGCGGGCGGGCGCCAGGTTGAAGGGGCCCGCGTTGCCCTTGCAGAGAACGGCGGCGGGAATATCGGCGTGGAAGAGGCGGCCATGGTAATTACAATTCTTCAGGCGGATTTCTGATCGACTAGCGGTGATGCACTCATCTAAACACGGATGCAATGGAGAGAACAATGTCAAGTGAGTTGAAGAATTTTCCTTTATTTAAATCGTTATGGCTGGCGGTGAAAGAACCGGACAAAGTAGCTTTGATTATCGCCAACGATGATGGAAGTGATGAGCGGATAACCTACGCCGGGATTTTTGAGAACACCAACAGGATTTCCCGTGTTTTAATCAAGGCTGGAATCGGAGAAGGTGACGCATTTGCAGTTATTATGAGAAATCACCCGGAGTTTCTCTACAGTCTTTCCGCGGCGCTGTCCATCGGCGCGATTATGGTGCCTATTGATCCCCGCTCCAGAGGAGCGAAGCTTTCTTTTCAGATAAAAAACACTAAATGCAAGGGAATTATCATCTCCGATGAATTTATCGGCAATGTAAAGGAAATTGAAAACGACATCCGGGACGTTGGGATTATCGGAGTCGTGTACAAAAAACATCACGGAATTCCCGTGAACTCCGCATTTCCGGCACTCAATGATATACTTAGTCGCGAAAGCGGCTCTCTTCCGGATAAGGCAAAGCCTATGAATTTGAAGCGGCCGGTGCAGATAATTCATACATCGGGGACCACCGGCGATCCCAAAGGAGTTATTCTCCGGGGACAGCGCTTTCGGGATTCCGCTTTACTGGGAAAGCTAATCTACAAATATAAAAAAGACGACATTCTTTACAATGGTCTTTCCATGACGCACGGAAACTGCCAGTCTGTCACCCTGCTTCCGGCTCTTTCCAAAGGCATAACCGCCGTCATCGGGGAGAGATTCACCAAAAGCAAAATATGGGATATCTGCCGTAAATACGGCTGTACGTCTTTTTCTTCTCTCGGCGGCATGATGGCCGGAATTTACAACGAACCGCCCAAACCCAATGACGCGGATAATCCGGTTCGCGTGGTGGTGAGCGCCGGAACACCCGTGGCCATCTGGGAGGATTTTGAAAAACGTTTCAACGTAAAAATTCACGAGTGGTACGCCGCCGTCGAAGGGGGGCTCGCACATAAGCCGCCGGAAAAAGGACCCATCGGTTCATTTGGCAAGCCGAACTTTTTTATGTACCGGATGAAAATAGTAAATGAGAACGATAAGGAGGTTGGGCCGTTTGTCAAAGGCGAACTTATCAGCAAAATGACTTTTCGTCCCACGAAGGTGGATTATTTCGGGAAGAAAAAAGAATCCGACGAAAAAACAAAAGGCGGATGGCTGCGCAGCGGCGATGTATGTCACAAGGATGAGAAAGGATTTCTTTTCTTCGATTTCAGAAAAGGAGGCGGTCTGCGCAGGCAGGGTGATTTCATCCAGCCCGATTATGTCGAAAAAATAATCGGTGAGCATGAAAGCGTTTCCGAAGTCTGTGTTTATGGAATTCCGGCGGCATCGGGAGCTCCCGGTGAAAGCGATCTGGTGGCCGCTGTTACACCGTTTCCCGGTAAAAAAATAGATGTGGATTCATTGAGTGCTCTTTGCGTGAAAAAGCTCGAACGCAATTCCGTTCCATCATATTTCCAATTGGTGGATGAAATTCCAAAAACAATAACGGAAAAAGCTTTGGACAGAATTCTCAAAGAGCAATTCCGGCCGGACGCGCCCAATGTTGTGAATGTTCAGAAACAGATGTCTGCGAAATCCGTGTAGCGCGTAATTGAATTTTTTTTGATTGGAATACCGTGTGTTAGTTAAAATAACATGAATAATCATACGGGGGAAAAGACATGAGAGGGAGAGAACTGGACAGAAAGTTCAGTCTGTCACAAGTATGGACGGTTGAAAAGTTGCATCAGTTAGGAACAAGCGGGATAGTAGAATTATTTAAGACTTTATCGGCGCCGGTTCTGCGGGAGATGAACGGAGAGTACCAGGGGCATTACTTCGGTGCCGACAATCATCCTATTAGTAATATCCTTTGGCATGCAAGCGCTAATTGGAATTTATTCAGCGGCAAATGGCAGGGCAAATCCTTTCAGCCAATTTCAGACACAACGGGATACGGGTTCAACAACATGAAGAAATTTGGAATGATCGTCCGCCGATGGCCCATGAAAACCAGCATAGGACCATCTCGTTATGACGGCAAAGAAGCGTTTGCTCTTAATTATGGTTATTATTATTCCGCAGCCGGAATGGTGAGTATGCAGGATGAAATACGTAAAATACAGGAAGGTCTGTATCTGGGAGTAGGTCATTGGCGATTGCCTGTCGGTATCTCCATGACATCGGTGTGGTTTGGCTTGACGGGTCCCGTTGGAGTTTTCGATTCCACCGGTGGGAGATTATAATTCGGAATATTTATAGAGTAAATAAATATGACATTTATTTACCCCGATAATTAGAGAATAGAAAAATAGTTAATGGGGAACAAGTTTAGAACGTAATGAGGAGAAAATCTAATTTAACACAAAGAGGAGGGAATATGGACGTAATAAATGAATCTCTTTCCCCGCTCGGCACCTACAAGGAAGGAATGCCGTGGAATCCGGTGGAAAAGGTAATAATGGAACGCCGGAGCGTACGGCGATTTAAGAAAGAGCCACTGCCCGACAATCTAATCAGGAGAATTCTTGAGGCCGCGCGGTTTGCTCCTTCAGCGGGCAACGGTCAGCCTTGGAAATTCCTCGTGATTAAGAGTCCGGAAATCATCGCGGAGATGGAGAGGGACGCGACGAGAATTACGAAGTTCTTTATGTTTTTTTACGGATACACCATGTACTGGGGGCTAAGAAGACTAATTACAAAAATAATGGCGACATGGAGCGTATTACGTTTGTACAGCAATGAATTCAGCGCGCCTCCTTTTTTCGCTATGACGCAAGCGGCAGAAGATCAGACAGTTTACTATCAGGGTGCGCCGGTCGTTATTATTATTCTTGAGGATAAACGGGGCGTTTCCAATCCGACTATTGATACTGGCGTTGCGGGCGAGAACATAGTGCTGGCCGCGCACAGTCTTGGAGTTGGGGCATGTTGGATGGGGTTTACCAGGCTCTTAACGTATTATCCAAAATGGAGGAAAAAATTCGGTCTCGGCAAATATCCTTACAGGTTCGGGAATAGCATCTGCCTGGGGTATCCGGCAGCGAATGTTAATCATGAAGTCCCCCGCGAGGTGCAACTCGTTGAATGGTATGAAGGGGGTATGAAAGACTCTCCGAGAATTGACAGACAGGGGGAATAAAATGAAATATTTCACATTATATGAAAAATATAAAATTCCGACGTATGACAATCCGGAGCACATTCAGGCTGCGGAGATTGTTTTCGATTACTCAAAATGCAAGCAGTGCGGATTATGCATAACCGCTTGTGCGTGGGGTACTATTAGCACTAATCAGTGTACCAGGGCTGATATTATAACAGGAAAGTTTAAGGGGGGAAAGGTCGGCCAGCTCCGCGTTAAAAAGGTGGACAATGAAAAGGTAAATATTTGCATGGGGTGTATGACATGCGCGGCAGCTTGTCCTAATGGCGTCATTTCAATAAAAAAGAGTTTCCGTCCCGGGTATCGCTTGAAGAAAATATGCCAGGCCACTGAAATGACGTACCCGAAGCGCTATTAGATAAAAGTAAACGGAAGATAGCCTGTAAATTGAAAGGCATTAGGCTGGATGAGAGAATGTTTTCTAAAAATAATGTAAAAAAGGAGGGGCGCGATGCTTTTCAATAAACCAGTCACAGATATTATCCGGCAGCGTAAATCAATACGAAGCTACACGGATAAACCGATTGAAGAAGAGAAAAAAGAGGCATTGACAAAGTTCCTATCGGCGAACACAACCGGACCGTTTGGAACCAAATCGCGCTTCATCTTTATAAAAGCCACTGGGCAAGACAAGGAAGCCTTGAAAGGGCTTATTACTTACGGAATGATAAAAAATCCCATGGGGTTTTTTATCGGCACGGTCGAAAAAGCCCCGCACAACCTGGAGGACTTCGGCTATCTGATGGAAAAAAATATTCTGATGGCGACTGATCTGGGTTTAGGTACTTGCTGGATGGGAGGAACATTCAGTACAAGCCGATTTGCGCAAAAGATAGCCTTAAAAAATAATGAAATCTTGCCGGCGGTAACACCAGTAGGTTACGCGATACAAAAGCTTACCGTTAGAGATTCTGTTATTCGCAATTTTTCCGGAGCAAACAATCGCAAACCTTGGAGCGAGTTATTCTTCCATGGTGATAAAACTC
The DNA here is from genome assembly GCA_026388535.1 of Deltaproteobacteria bacterium. Taxonomy (GTDB): domain Bacteria; phylum Desulfobacterota; class Syntrophia; order Syntrophales; family Smithellaceae; genus Smithella. Next base: position 7,327 of record JAPLJP010000168.1, read on the forward strand.
TTTCGACTGAGGAAGCCGGAGGTTATGCTACACCACTCGAAATGGTCCGCCTTGCTCCTTCGGCAAGTAACTTCCAACCATGGCGGATAATAAAGGAGCCGCAGTCGAATACATATCATTTCTACATAAAACGCTCGCCTCTCTTAAAACAATTCTTTTTTATGAAAGAAGACCTCCAGCTTTTGGATATAGGTATCGCCATGTGTCATTTCGAGCTTGCGTCTAATGAGCAGGGATTAAAAGGAAACTGGAAAATCAATAATCCCAATTTGAGAGGCATGACCGATAAATTAGATTATATCGTTACCTGGATAGGCAATTAGGCTCTTTATTCGAGAAAAACATAAATCGTTTTTTTTAATAAGGCTCTAGATTAGATGAGAGAATGTTTTCTAATCATTGTTAGTATAAAATGGTAAATATTTTGATTCCGATTAATTTATTATCACGACTGGTTTTTTAGCATTTCTGAAGATGGTTATCTAGTCTATGCCCTAATACAAAAACCATGAAGAAGGATGCCCGCACTAAACGAAAAGCTGGACCTCGAAAAACACAACGAAAACAATAACCGGGAGAGGGAAAATCATGAAAAAAGATATATTAAAGAAAATTTATTTTGTTGGGATGGTAATGTTTATTATAATTTTAAATCCGATCAGTAAAGTCCATTCTGCAAGTTATGAATCAAATCCCTTCTGGCAAAAACAACAGGCCTTTTTGCCTGAAGACATGAGATTTACCGACACTTACCGTCCCTCAGAAGAGACATGGGAATGGAATGGCCATAAAATCCATATTGATCGCTTTAAAAACGATAAGGCGCCGGCGAAGCTGATTTTACTGCATGGCGTTGGCACCAACGGACGCCAGATGTCTCTGATCGTGGGCGGTCCTCTATGGAAAAGAGGATATGAATGCATTGCTCTGGACATGCCGGGTTATGGCATGACTGAAGTGAATCCTAATCGTCCGGTAACGTATACCGACTGGGTGCAGATTGTCAGTGATTTTATCGATACAGAAAAAAAGAAGGATAATCGCCCCATTATTCTGTACGGATTAAGCGCCGGAGGTATGCAGACCTATCATGTGGCGGCGAAGAACAGTCACGTCGCTGGCATTGTAGGCATGACATTTTTGGACCAACGGATAAAAATGGTCAGAGACAGAACAGCCTATAATTTATTTATGAGTCGGGTGGGTGTTCCTTTTGCAGAGTTATTTTCTCATATACCGTTATTACGCGACATTAAGATTCCCATGCGGGTGGCTTCCAAAATGTATACTTTGGTAAATAATAAAGAAGCTCTAAAGGTGTTTCTCTCTGATAAATCATCGTCAGGCAGCTGGATGTCTATGCTTTTTCTGGCGGATTACATGAAATATGTTCCGGCAATTGAACCGGAAAATTTCACTCTTTGTCCGGTGCTTTTAACCCAACAGGCGATGGACAGATGGTCGCCGCTGGAATTGAGCCAGCCCTTTATCGCAAAATTTACCAAGGTGAAAGTAAAAGTGGTAATGCTGGATAACGCGGGTCATTATCCCCTGGAGATGCCGGGCCTTAAGGAGATGGAAAACGCGATCGCAGTCTTTACGGAGGAAATAATTGACAGTATAAAAAAATAAACCGATTTCATGCCAAAGTATCGTTTAAAGAAACTTTGTCAGGCGTCGAAAATGACTTTTCCGAAGCGCTACTAGATAAACGTAAACGGTATCTTTTATTAATTGGAGAATATAAAGCTCCAGTTTCCAATTATTCTTGTTCTTTTCTTTCATATGAGGGAAGGGAAGCGGAGAAAGTTTTTTCTTCAGTCAATTTTTCTTTTCGGACAGAATTGCCACCTTTTTGCCTATGGGCAAGATCTGTAATTCAAAAAAGGCGCAATGTCTGTTCGCTACAGCGAGAAATTCCTTGAAATGCGCTGTTAGTAGAATTCTCATTTTTTTTTCGAGTGGCACAAAGAAATTATCAAAGTGAATTGGGATAACAAGTTTGGCGCCAAGTTTGAGAGGAACATTTTTAAGATAAGTTTCCGTATCGCCTCTGCCGGCAATGCCCAACAAAACAACATCAGAGGTTACTCCTTCATACATTCCGGGTATGAATCCTGCGCTTCCATGATGTGCTATTGTACCATACGGATGCGATATCAAAATAGCATAAGTCTGTCCCAGTTTATAATCCCCGGCGGGGCGAGGTGGAAACAAAGGTTTATCAATTGTGCCGGGATAAGGCACTCTTCCCAGAAAAACAGGCCCGTGAATGCTCTCGATGAATTTGAGCTTGAACTCACCCACGGTTATTTCTCTGTCAGGCTTTACCGCCTCCAGTTGCGCCTCTACAAGAGATGCTCCTCTGCCGACATTCAAAGTGCTTTCCGAACCCATCAGGGGAGCGCCCGTTTCCAGAGCGAAATAAGGAGCGTCAAGGCAATGATCAAAGTGGGAGTGACTCACGGCTATTGCCTGAATGTGGTTTTTCCCAAGACGCGCAACCCATTTCTTTATAGCTTCTTTATCCGATTGCAGGGGTAATCCCATAGCTATTTTTAAAATTCCGCAACGGCTGACATAGGGATCAATCAGAATTCCTGTTTGATTGTCGGATATCAAAACTCCGGCGGTGCCGAGCCAGGTAATACTTACGGCGTTGGTCTCTCGCTTTTTGCTCTGTTTTATTCCTTCAATCTTCTTTGGATGGGGATCGGTACTTTCCATAATTAATTATTAACGTTTTATTAAATTAGAGGAGGATTATTCCTGCGGCTGCGTTGCACTTTGCGGCAGTGTGTTTTGAGTCAGCCTGCTACGGGTAATTTGGCGTTGCGCCATAAGTATCGAGCGGTATTGTTCCACGTAAATGTCCATCTCTTTGCCGGAACTCGAGAGAAAATCCATTAACAAAGATTTCTTGGATGTAATAAATTTCTCCAGATCGACCTGACTGACAGAGTCCATAAATATCCTGAGCATGTTCCTGCGCAGAGGGCGTGATGAATTGAACAGAAGTGATAATACCATATTGTTGACCGTTGCGGCAATAATGTCCTGCTGTTCCAGCCAGAGTTCAATCAGTTTGTCTTTATGATCTTTGTATTTAATTTCTATATCCATCGAATCGGACAGTGTCTTTAAATCGCGGGAGGAGCCTCGCTGTCCGGCCATTCTGATCATGTCGGGAAACAGGGTTATCCACCATTCCCACACTTCATCAATCATAAACATATCAACGGCCAATTCGTCTTCGGGAGCGTTATTCTGGGAAAAAAGCACCCGCAGAAAATCAATACCGGCATTTTTTAAGAAGTCTTTTACATAGATTCCGTCTCCCGGACGAATGTCTAGTAATTCCATTGATTCAAGCTGTTTGAGCGCTACGCGCAGAGAGGTTCTGTCTACATTCATAGAGGCGGAAAGTTCTCTTTCCGGGGGCAGTTTTTGTCCCGGTATTATTTTATGGAAAAAAATATCGCGCATGAGAGAAGTAGCAACTTTCTGGTGAGCCTGTTTATTGGCCATTTACTTTTAGAACCTCCAAATTAAATTTATTAGACCGGTGTTGTTAATTATGTATTTATTTGCTTGACAAAAGCAAGTGCAAAATATATGCATTGGTTAAACCAATACTAGGAATAGATGAAACCAACATAAAATAAGAGGTTCAATGCTATGAGAGAAGTATACGTCATTGGTGCCCATACTATTAAATTAGGCAAATGTCTTAATCAAAGTATTAATGACCTAACCGCAAGCACAGTAACTTCCTGTCTTAAAGACGCCGGTAAAGCGTTTCCGTGACGCCAAACACGCGCAGGCGTTGCTGGGTCTGGCACAGATGCGTAAATTGTCCTTTATCAGAGAATTAATGGCATAAAGATATTGTAATGGTCCTACCCCCCCCCAAAAGTCGGTAGGTAACCGAAGGGAACCCCTGATAGCGCTTTAGAGCTCTATTGGGGGTTTCTGGCTATTCAAAAGATAAAGCTTAAATAAAGATATTAAGTGAGAAAACTAAATGCATTTGAACAAGAAATTTCCGGGGAAAAGGGTCGTGATTACCGGAGCCGGCAGCGGCCTCGGAAGGGCGTTAGCCCTTGAATTCGCGAAAAGGAATTGGAACATCGCCATTGCTGAGATCAACAATGAACGGGCTAGAGAGACGGCTGAAATGGTAAAACAGGAAGGCGGAAAGCCTCTGGTGGTGCACTGTGACGTGACGAAGCCGGAAGATCTTGACAATGTTCTAAAAAAAGTACTGAAAGAATGGCATGGAGTGGACATTTTGATCAATAACGCCGGCGTTGCCTCGGCCGGCTGGTTTGAAAAGATTCCGCTGGAAAAATGGGATTGGATCATCGGGCTTAACACAAACAGCATCATTCACGGATGCCGCTCGTTTATCCCCTATTTTAAGGAGCGGAAATCGGGATATATAGTCAATGTGGCGTCGAACGCCGGTATCGCCTCACTGCCGGAGATGGCGAGCTACAACGCGACCAAAGCCGCGGCGATATCACTCACCGAAACGCTTAGAATCGAGCTCTCCGCGAGCAATATAGGCGTGTCCGTCGTATGTCCCACGTTCTTCAAAACGAACCTTATGGACCAGTTCTCGTCGCCGGATGAGCGCCAGCGCCAGCTTGCCGATACATTCTTCGGAAATGCCAAGGTAACATCGGAAAAAGTAGCGCATCATACAATTAAATCAATTGAGAAAAACCGCTTCTACATCATAACCCAGAAAGACGGCAGAAACATGTGGCGTATGAAGCGTTGGACTCCGGAACTCTACTTTAAAATATTCGGGCTTATCTACAAAACAGGATTTTTTGACAGGCATCTCGTAAAATTATTAAAAGTACTAAATGTTGTCGGATAAAATTAAGGAGGAGATATGAGTAAAGATAATGAAGATCTTGCCCCTCTCGGCACTTGGCAGGAAGGAATGCCTTGGAACCCGGTGGAAAAGGTCATCATGGAGCGCCGGAGCGTGCGGAACCGCCTGCCCTCATGGCGCTATCACATTGCCTCCCGATAAATTATTATGCGCAGATAACTCAATATTTGATTGACAGACAAGACACTTCTTAATATGTTTTCACATCTTTAATTCCTTTCAAGTCTTTTATTCCATAAAGGAGAGTTTATGCAGAATAATATCATTAATGAAATCAATTCCCGTGCGGATAGAGATGGTGTCATTATTGGGGCTGCTCCAGCCGAAGTTCTAAACACAGAAGCGCCCGAAGGTTTTCGACCCGGGGACATGCTGCCAGGCGCCAAGACAGTGTTGGTGTTTGCTAAATCTCTGCCTTGCGCTGTTTTCCAGACACCGGATGATTATAGAAATCTTTTCTACCAGAGGTCTGCCTATGTGCACTACCTCCTCATGGATAAACTTGCCAATGATATAAGCCTTATGCTTCAGGATGCCGGTTATCAATCGCTTCCTATTCCTTCCTACAGCCCCTTACGTTTTTTTGAAGGTGAGCCGCGCGGCGTCATCAGCCTGAAGCATGTCGCAGTTCAGGCCGGGCTTGGGAGTATGGGACGCAATTCCCTGCTCATTCATCCGCAACACGGAAATGTGATGCGTCTGGGGGCGCTCGTAACCGAGATGGAGTGGCCGCAATATCCCGCAATCAATGATGAGAGCCCCTGTCCGGATGGATGCCGTTTATGCGAACGAGCCTGTCCTGTTGGCGCTATAAAGGATGGGCATATTGATAAGACCGCCTGCATGGGAAAATGCATCAAACATATTCTCCTTCCGCCCGCTTTTATGCAGCCGCTGATGAAACGTACTGTGGCGGCAAGCAAACTGATGACAAAATTTATGGAACTCATATCGCTTAACTTTTTTGAGACCTACGGCATTGAATGCGCAGCCTGTCTAAAGGCATGCATTCATTTCCCGGGAAACAAGGCGGCTAAAAATCCGCGCGCGCGTGATTAGGTGTCCAGGCAAAAAGTTAAAAGGATAAGAAGAGGAGTTTACATTTCATTGACATAAAAAACCGTTCTTCTTATACTTTGTTTCATGAGAAGTAGTTTCTTATCCGAGGCGATTTCTGTTTGGCAATAACGATATATTTTTTCGGGGGGGAGATAAATTAGTGAAACAAATAAATCTGAAAACAATCATACGAAAAGTCTTCGGTTTTGTGAACTTCGGCAACATGATAAAAGTTACTCTTTGGTGGCTTTGCTTCAGGCGTAATCGCGTGTTTTTCATATTTGAAGGCCGAGGATACACCTATCGAGAAGTTTATCAACAAGCTCAGCGCTATGCGGGATTTTTTCTGAGTGTAAGAAAAAAGCTTGTGGACAGCGGAAAGCTGGATAAAAATAAGCGGCTCTCTTTTGGCGTCTACATGGATAATACCCCCGAATTCCTTTTTGCCGCTTTCGGCGCGGGCCTAAGTAATTCTATCCTCTTCGCCATCAATTCCGGATTTCGGGGGGAAACACTCGCCAAGGTTATGGATCAGGCTGGAATATCGTTTCTGATTATCAACGACAGCACCTTGAAAGAAGTGGAAGGCGCAATAAAAAATATTCAGGTAATCGGCCCTGAAAATGTTTACTTCATTGGGGATAAGAAAACTTTTCAATCAAGCGGATTCCAGTCACTGGAGGATGCGGTTGAGGAATCCCAGTGCGTTACAGTGCCCGGGAGCTATCGAGTCAAGGTGGATAATTTCAGTCCGGTAATTGTTATCTATACCTCGGGCACATCGGGCATGCCCAAGGGGGTGCCGTGCACTCATATCAAAATGTTCGGTGCGGGTTTTGTTGTGCAATCGGCTGTTCATCTTAACAGTAGGGACAGAGGTTATATTTCGATGCCTTTGTTTCATTCCAACGCCTGGTATATTGGAATACTGCCTCAGATGATTGTGGGCGGCAGTTTTGTCCTGAAGAGGCGTTTTTCCGCAAGCGCCTTTGAGGAAGATATGCTCGCCCATGGAGTGACCTTTCTTAACTATGTCGGTCAGCCGCTTCATTACATAATTGACGCTCTTGAACGCAAATACGGCAGCGGCGAAGCGGTAGAGGCCGCCCTGGCCAAACATCCTCGCAACAAGTTCCGCAGTGCTTACGGCAACGGTGCCACGGTCAACGATCGTATAAAATTCAAACACTATCTGGGGATGGAGCATATTTATGAAATATACGGTTCTACCGAGGCGGTTATCACTACGGCCAACTGTCCCGGAGACCCGGTTGATTCGGTAGGCCGAGTGGATTCATCCATTTGTATCTTGGATGAAGAGGGAAACGAATGCGCGCCGGGGGTTGTGGATGCGAGCGGCGCGCTTACCAACTATGATAAAGCCGTGGGCGAAATCTGCCGCAAGATAGGTGATAACAACCTCAGGTTCGAAGGGTATTTCGGCAATGAGGGAGCGACCAGTCAGAAATTCCGCGAAGGCTGGTATCATTCAGGCGATTTAGGTCATGTAAGGATTGTAAACTCAAAGCGCTATATGTTTTTTAATGGCCGCACCGATGACTGGATTCGCAAAGACGGAGAGAATTTTTCAGCCGAGAGTGTTCTTTGTTTTGCCCAGAATATTCCGGTCGTGGATTGCGCCATTGCCTACGGCGCACCCTGTGAAGTCGCCGATGAGAAGGTTATGGTTACCGTCCAGCTTAAGGATGGCTTCGCATTTGAACCGGATAAAGTCTATGCGTGGTTTATCAAACAGCAGAAAGAAGGCGGTATGGACCCCAAATGGATGCCTGATTATATCCGCATCATCGAGAGTTTTCCTGTTACTGATACCCAGAAAATTATGGTGCGGCCTTTCAAACGCGAAAATTTCAACCTTGAAGGCAATCCCGGCATGCAGATTTATTTCAGACAGCGCGGCGATAATACTTATCGCCGGCTCACGCCTGACGAGTTCAATAAAATCAAAGAGGAGTTCAAGTTAAACGGCCGGGAGGCGATTTTAACCGCGCGCTGATTAAATGCACCGTCTCATATATGGTGGCTATATTCATTGACGTGAAAGATACTTCATTATATATTTCCAGTGTAAAAAGGAAATTTCATATCAAAAAATATCAAGCAAAATAAATCTTCGGAAAAGGATTCGCATGCAAAGAGACAGGATGACGAAGAAGGTTCAGGAAGCTCTTGCCGCTTCCCAAGCCAAGGCAATTCATTTGTGTCATGCCATTGTGGATGTGGAGCATCTGCTCGTGACCTTGATTGAACAGCCCGGCAGCGTTGTGCCGAAACTATTGACTAAAATGGATGTCTCGCTGGATTCCATGCTTGCCGAACTGGAAAATGGCCTCAAACGCCGGCCATGCGTTTCGGAGACGGATGGGAGGCGAGGCACAATATACCTGTCTCAGCGGCTCAGCAGGATTTTGTCGAAATCAGAAGGTGAAGCGCGACGGCTCAATGATGAAAATATCTCCGCCGAACATGTGCTTTTGGCCATGGTGGAAGAGGGCAAAACTAATTCATCGGGTCGCGTGCTGAGCGAATTCAATGTGAACAGGGAACGTCTTTTGGAGGCGATAGGCGCGCTTAACGGCGGCCGGCGTAAGGCTAGCTCCGCGGTTACAGGTGAGGATCTTGCGCCCTACGGCGTTGATCTTGTCGAACAGGTATCACTCGGAAGGCTTGATCCGGTAATCGGACGCGAGGCCGAGATCAGACGGGTTTTACGCATTCTGGCGCGCAAAACAAAAAACAATCCGGTGCTGATCGGTGAGCCGGGTGTAGGCAAGACAGCCATTGTTGAAGCTCTGGCTCAGCGTATTGCGGCCGGCGATGTTCCCGAAGGTTTTAAAGACAAGACCATCTTCGCGCTGGATATGGCATCCCTTTTGGCCGGAACAAAATTCAGAGGCGAATTTGAGGAACGCTTGAAGGTGGTTATGAAAAAGGTAAAGTCCAGCGAAGGCCGAATCCTTTTGTTTATTGACGAACTGCACACCATAGTTGGGGCTGGCCGCGCTGAAGGTTCAATGGATGCCGGAAGCATGTTCAAGCCAATGCTGGCCCGTGGTGAACTGCACTGTATCGGCGTAACCACTCTGGACGAATACCGAAAATATATCGAGAAGGACGCGTCTCTGGCACGGCGCTTTCAGCCGGTCATGGTTGATCCTCCTTCGGTCGCCGACAGCGTTTCCATTCTGCGGGGAATCAAAGAGCGTTTCGAAAACCATCACAGCGTCAAAATTATGGACGGGGCGATTGTCGCCGCCGTGGTCATGTCCAACCGCTATATCACCGACCGGTTTCTGCCCGACAAGGCCATTGACCTGATTGACGAGGCTTGCGCTCTGATTCGCACCGAGATCGACTCCATGCCCGCTGAACTCGACTCCTTAATCCGCAGAGTCCGGGAACTGGAGATAGAGGAAACTCTGCTTAAAATGGAGACCGATAAGGCCAGCCGGGGGCGTCTGGAGAAACTGCGTCAGGGATTAAAGGAGTTTAAACAGCAGGCGGATATTCTCACCAAACAGTGGGAACAATCGCGGTCTAAAAATTCTAATGAATCAGGCGCAGCGGGCCTGGTGGATAAAAAAGTTGCTGAAGATACCATTGCCGAGGTTGTCGCGCGCTGGACAGGAATTCCCGTGACCAGGCTGGTAAAGGGCGAACGCGACCGTCTGCTCATGCTCGATGTCATACTGCATCAGCGGATCATCGGTCAAGAAGAGGCCGTACAGGCCGTAACCGACGCGGTCCTGCGCGCGCGTGCGGGTATTCAGGACCCACGACGCCCTGTTGGTTCGTTCATCTTTCTCGGGCCTACGGGAGTTGGCAAGACTGAACTGGCCAAGGCTCTGGCCGCTGTTCTCTTTCAAAACGAAAACGACATGGTGCGCATTGATATGAGCGAATACATGGAAAAGCTCGCCGTTTCGAGACTCATCGGTTCAGCGCCGGGTTATGTAGGCTATGAAGAAGGCGGTCAACTGACCGAAGCTGTCAGACGCAAGCCCTATTCCGTGGTGCTGTTCGACGAAATTGAGAAGGCTCACCCTGACGTATTTAATATACTCCTGCAGGTTCTGGACGACGGGCGTTTGACTGATTCTCACGGCCGCACTGTGGATTTCAAAAACACGGTTATCATCATGACTTCGAATATCGGTTCGCATTCACTGGTCAAGGGCGTAGATAAGGATGGTGCGATAAGCGAAAAAGCGCGAACAACTGTTATGGAGGAGATGCGTGCCCATTTCCGCCCTGAATTCCTCAACCGCGTGGATGAAATCGTACTCTTCAAGACTTTGAGCTTGGCGGATATCAAGGCCATAGTCGTGCTTTTAATTGGGGAGATACAGCGGCGTCTCAAGGAAAGGGACATTGCTCTCGCTTTATCTGAAACGGCTCTGGAATTTATCGCCCGCGAAGGTTTCGATCCGGTCTATGGCGCGCGTCCCTTGAAGCGTTTTTTGAAGCGTGAATTGGAAACCAGAATTAGCCGCGCCATTATCGCCGGCGACATCATGGAAGGCGCAACTATTTCGGTAAGTATTGATAACGGAAGCCTGAACTTTATCGTTGATCAGCCCGGTTATTGATAAATGAGAATGCTCCTGCACGGGAATAGTTAAGATTAAGATATTGTTAATTATTTGTTCAATTTATACAAGCTGGCGGATACCATTATAAATAGCTTTGACAATAGCGGGCGACTTTGGTAGAAATCTAAACACTAATCTTATCAGTTTAAAAAAGTTTTTAATTAATGCAAGGAGGCACTATGTTTAAAAAATCAGGTTTTGTATCGTTGAATAAGTTTTGTTTGTTGTCTTTTGTCTTGATTATGAGCGCTGTGTTTATTTTGGGGATGGGAATAACTCCGGCGCAGGCCGCCAAGAAGGCTGATACTCAGAAGAGCATTTCCGGACTAGTGGATATCAACAGCGCGTCGCAGAAAGAACTGGAAGACGTCAAGGGCGTAGGCCCGGCAACGGCAAAAAAGATTATTGCCGGACGTCCGTACAAATCAGTGGATGAACTTTCCAAGGCGGGAGTAAGCGCCAAAGCGGTTGATTCGATGAAACCATTTGTAACGGTCGGAAAGGCGCAGACTGCTCCCGTGGCAGCAGCGGCAACAAAGGCAACAACCGCGGTGAAGGAAAAGAAATCTGAAGCAACAAAAGGCGTTGCCGTTGGTCTTGTTGATATCAACAATGCTTCGCAGAAAGAACTGGAAGCCCTCAAGGGTGTAGGACCGGCATCGGCAAAAAAGATTATTGCCGGCCGTCCGTACAAATCAGTGGATGAACTTTCCAAGGCCGGATTGAACGCCAAGGCAGTTGATTCAATTAAGCCCTTTGTGACGGTCGGAGGCGCGCAGAGTGCTCCTGTGGCAGCAGCGGCAACAAAAGCGACAGCCGCAAAAACATCTGCCGCCGCGACAACAACCGCCGCTTCTTCCGAAGTGACCAAGTCCGCGAAGAATGTGCAGACAACAGCTAAATCCGCCGCCGCGAAACTTGCTCCGGGCACAAAAATCAATATTAACAATGCAGACCAGTCAACGATTGAAAAGCTTCCTGAAATTGGACCCGTAAAGGCAAAGGCTATCATTGACGTCAGGCCATACAATTCTATCGAAGATGTTATGAAGGTCAAAGGCATTAAAGGTAAAACCTTTGACGCGATCAAGGATTATATTGTTGTCAGATAAGCGTTAAGTAATTTAAACTTAAAGGAGGATAGTGGTTATGAAGAAAATTTTGATTTTTGCGTGTGCATTCCTTTTTGTCGCGGCAGTCGCGTTTGCCGCGGGACCAAAGACTTATCAGGTAACAGGACCAGTTTTGGAAGTAAATGCGAGTACTATCGTTGTACAGAAGGGTAAAGACAAATGGGAAATCAACCGTGATGCGGCAACGAAGGTAACAGGCGATCTGAAAGTCGGTTCCAAAGTAACTATCGAATACACGATGAAAGCGGCAACCATTGAAGTGAAAGAAGCGAAAACGGCCGCCGCCAAGAAAGAACCCAAGAAGAAATAATTATATCAAGTTGATCTAATAGAAACCGGTTGCTCCTGCTGTTCTCTGGAGCAACCGGCAATTCCAAAACGCAAACATCACAGCTAAACAAGGGGGTATTATGGGATTACTTGATAAAGTAGCGTCTATGTTCGGCAGTAATGTTCCCGGAGTCGAAGCTCACGGCGGCCTCTTTGATCAGGTCATCGGCCTGATTAATAATCCGGAGATTGGCGGACTTTCCGGCCTGATCAGCAAATTTGAAAAAGGCGGATTAGGCGATGTGGTATCTTCCTGGGTGGGAACCGGGGCAAACGCTCCTGTTTCCAGCGAGCAGGTCACCAATACTCTGGGTGCTGATAAAATTCAGGAGATTGCCGGTAAGCTCGGAATTTCCGATGGTCAGGTGTCCGGCGGGCTGGCGGCTTTGCTTCCCCATATTATTGACAAGCTTACACCAGACGGAAAAGTTCCCGAGGGCGGCGTTTTGGAACAGGCTTTAAGTGCTTTTACTCAAAAGTTCACAAAGGGTTAATAAACCAAAACAGCAAATGTGAATATTCCCCATTTGCTGTTTATCTTTCATCTGCTTTGCGTCTAGGATGTTGGTTGGAAAGGACTACCTTTTGGTATTGTAATGCCCTGAAGAGTATAAATAGTTTCATACTCTCCCCGTAAAACATCCCTCAACTGCAAAATCGAACCAGTATTGCATACTAATTTATCACCATTTTTTTCAAACAATTTACCCTGAAAAATTATCCGATCACCATAACCTTTGGAAATGACATCTTCAATCAAGAAAACTTTTGTCCAAGTGTGAAACTCTCCATTAATAGTATCATAAAAATAAGCTTCTCCATAAATTTTTCGGAGTACTTCGGAATGCAGAGCTTTTGTAAAATAATTACCAAATGCCAGCGCGGAATCGGAATGCAGAGCTTTTGTATAATAATTACCAAATGCCAGCGCGGAAAGGGGAGAAGAGGCACGAATCAAGAAAATTTTAAGATAATTTTTATACTCACTTTCTGCTTTCAGATGAACTGCCAACGATTCTTGTTTTATCGTCATATTTTGTATAAACACATTCTTGATGTCCACTATTCTCCATACACTGCTGAAAATAAAAAAAATACCAATAAAAAAAACAATATTTTTGGTATCAAAACGGTTAAAATAATTAATTCTCTGCAAATACAAAAACATTAAAAATAACACGAATCCGGAGAGACTCAAGGCTGGTAACAAATAGTAGTCAGAACTATGCTTAGCAATCATCATAACGGCACACAGTTGCGCAACCACCACCGCCGCTAAGACTCTAAAGGAGATGTCTTGCCAGGCAATCTTTCTCGTTGCCGAAAACAAGCCGAATCTAAAGATAAAGCCGAGGGCAACAAACCAGATTAGAAAGAATAAAGGATTGCCCCCGAATAGATACAGAAGATTTTGGAAATAGACACCGATATCTATTATCCCGGATTTGCCGAATCCATAGTGGCCCGTATGAGTGAAGATAAGGTAAAACCATCGATAGATACGTTCATACTGCGAGATGATTGGCCATGTCCACAAAATGACACTTAACCCGGTCAAGAATAGAAAACCAATTTTATTTCGTAATCTTGGTAAAACGAACAAGGGAATAATCAGCAGAGGAATGAAGGTCACTTTGGTGGCTATTCCAAAACCTGAAACCAGGGCCAAAGTTATCAGATACCAGTGAACAGATTTAGGGAAACTTTCGCTAACGACCATCATCACTAAAATCAACACCAACAGCAAACTTGAAAACAGCAAGAGAGGTTCACAGGAAATTCGAGGCAACCCCTGGGTTAACATGGCATTAGAAAGAAATGGCGAAAATTGCAATAAAAGGCTTAGCCAGATATTTTTGGTTAGAATAAAAGTCGCCAAACCAATGATGCATAGCAACAGTGTATTGAAGGTTATTAGTACCATATTAAGAACGGTCAAATAAAATTCAGGATTCTTGAGAACCGCAAATTCCAGGTTGTCTTTTGCGGAAAAGTTAAGGGCGTGTGAAATTTTCAAAGTGGCCGCTCCCAACAATTGGAGCGTTGCACCAGGATGGTCAGAAAGAATCATTTGTTTCGATTCAGCCAGGACAAGAGAACTTATTAGATAAGGATACTCAGGATCATTGTTATAAGATATCCAATAGGGACCGTGAGCATGGTGTAAAAGCATAGCTGTAATAAATAATATTGCCGGCAATATCAGCAGCACAAACACGGGTAATTTTTTCATATTTTCTCCAACACAATATAAAATCGGATGAATTCCAGTTTAAGGTGCACCACTTCTTGATTGCCAGAAGATCTTATGCGGTGTCTGGTGGTCAAGACACTTTCTGCGCCGATTATTTAGTTTTTTGACAATTAATGCAATATCTTTTTATGGGATATTTAAAAATCAGTCTCTCTGAGGACGTTGATTTCTCTGGGGAAAATTTATCTTGACGGGAACAGAAACATGCTTCAATCTTTATTAGAATTTCTTTGCAGGTAAGCTATGTGGAAATCACGCAGATATACTGCTCCATACTGGTGAAGATACTGGTGAGAAGGCAAATATAGCGGAAAATAAATTTCAAATTGACAAAAAGAAAAAATAGATTTGTTTGTTATTGTTCATTTTCCGAAATAATAAATTTAAAATTACCTGGATAATTTATGAAACCTAAGGTTATATTTTATCAGCAATACGGCACTCCATACTTTGGCGTGATTTCGCTCATGTCTTATTTAAGCTTTCATGGAATCAAATCGGACGTAATTATTCAGTCCTTTGAAAGCGATCCCTTGCACAAAATCCAGGAATTATCCCCGGCAATTATTGGAATATCCGTACTTTCTACAGAACATCTGTGGCTAAAAAAAACAGTACACGAACTAAAAAAGATATTGCCGCATAGTCTAATAATCGCAGGCGGCATGCATGCAATTCTTTATCCCGAGGATATTCTTCAATCCACGGAGGCTGACCTTGTATGTAACAGCGAAGGCGAAGACGTTTTATTGAATGTGATGAATGAACTGGATAAACCATCGCCTGACTGGAAAGAAATTAAAGGACTAACGTTTCGTGATAAAAACGGCAACATTCACTCGAATGAAAGAGCGCCCTTGTTTTCGTTCAGAGATGACTTCATTGAAAACAGGGAAACCTATTTTGCCCGATATCCTCAACTTGCCAAAGAAGGCGTGCATAGATTTATGTCGAGCAGAGGCTGTCCGAATCGATGCAGCTTTTGTTACAATGACAAAATTCACGACCTATTTAAGGGAAAAGGATCCTATGTCAGAAAAAAATCGCCGGAAAATTTTGTGCGTGAAATAGAAGCGCAACACAATGTACATAAACTCAACACGATCTATTTTTTTGATGATGTTTTTACTCTCGACGAAGCATGGCTGGAGAGTTTCACGCGTTTGTACAAGCAGCGAATCAATATTCAATTTGTCTGTATTACGACTGCCAACTTGTTAACGGAAAACAAAGTTAAATTACTCAAAAATGCCGGATGCATTACCATATCTTTCGGACTGGAAAGCGGTAATCAGGAACTTCGGGAGACTATTTTGAAGAGATTCATTTCAGACGATCATCTCATCCGTTGCGGGAATTTAATTAACAAATATGGGTTACAATCTCTTACAACAAACATGTTTTGCCTGCCAACCGAAACAGCCGCAAAAGCATTCCAGACAATTGAACTCAATATAAAGGCAAAAGTGTCGTTTTTTACATCATCTATATTTGTGCCTTTCCCTAATCTCATGATCACGGATTATTGTATAAATGCCGGTATTTTGAAACCGGATTGGAGTCTGAATAACTTACCCCGATCCTTTAGGAGTTACGATAGTTGTATTGATCTGAAGGACAGAGACCTTATTATAAATATCCATTTCCTAGCTTACTTCTTTGTCCGCTACCCCTGGTTCTACAAGTTTTTTAGAAACATAGTGCATTTTAAATTTTTGAAAAGATTATTTTATTATATTTTTTCATTTAGCAGTATAATTCAACATAAACATGAAAGAAAAGTGACATGGTATCAGACTTTTGCCTACGCGTGGAGAATGCGTAATTCTTTTTAGTCAGGATATTTGTATCAATAAAAAATGCGCATTGCGGAAGCATACAGTTTAAAATAGAAATAGAAAATTCTTACTGCTTATAGAGATGCCTTTGCCACTCAATGGTTCTTTCAAGGGCTGATCCAAAGGACATAAGTTTTAGTGGTCCAAATTCCTTCTCAAATCGGGATACATCGAGTATGACGGAATCAGGCGCTCCGGGAATGCTTTGAGGGTTTTCTGGAAGTGCCACGGGAATATTTAGGTTTGATCCAATCATTTTAGCGAGTTCCAGAATTGAAACTATGTCTTTGCCTCCCACATTGTAAATGGATTCGTGTCCAAATAGGAGAACTCTCCACATCATCTGAACCGCATCCGATACATAAAGAAAAGTCCGTCGAGCCCTACCTTCATCGAGTAAAGCGACTGAACCTTTCAGACCTTTTTCGATCAAAGAATTTAAGACACGTGTATCTCCCTTGCGGGTGCCGGGCCCAAAAATTAACCCCAACCGCGCAGACTTGGCATCTACTCCATTTCGAAAATAAATATGACACGCCGTTTCTCCCGTTTTCTTTCCTTCAATATAGCAGGCTCTGGGATGCCCAGGACCAGTCGTTCCCACTTGATCTTCCCGAAAAGGAAAAGATGTCAACCCTGTATAAACATCTGCTGAACTGGCAAAGAGAAACTTTCCGCCCGGCTTCAGCTTCTGCAAAAGGGAAATAGTGCCAACCGTGTTGATACGCAGAGTTCGGAGAGCATCAGACATGAATCGGTTTGGCTGAGCATATCCCGCAAGATGGAGAATGTAATCCGCAGGTAACAGTTTATGACAGTATTCTTCGTCCGATAAGTCCCCTCGAATTATTTCGATATGATTTCCTTTGAGGAAATAACGGGCGATAGTGTCCGGCTCGGAATGGATGTTCGCCTGAACTTTTATTCTCAACTTTTTTTGCACAACCAGATGTTTAATGCAGGCAAGAAAATGCAGTCCCAGAAGACCAGTGGCTCCTGTGATCAGAATTGTTTTGGAGTTAAGACCTGAAAAATCGATCTGCCCGCAGGCATATGAGGCATCTTTCGCAATGATCTCTGAAGGACGGCTGGCGCTCATAAAATCTTAAAAAGGTCCTTTGAAAGTTTCTTCCATGAAAGATCGATCCTGGATTGGTTTCCAATCCTGGCCGGTCGGATTTAGAATCTTGTATCCCGTTTGGGCAATTGTTACCGAGCTCGGATAAAATAACCGTTCAAGGATCGGCGACGGTGAACACGTAGTTGGCGCGAAGCCCATGCGTCGAATCACTATACCGTCAGTGGATGAAATTTTTTCAACGACTCCGGCAGCTATTTCAGCGCTGGCGCCGCAACTAGTCCAACCGTTATCCACTATCAATAGATTTTTTGTTTTCCTTACGGACTGCAGAATTGTCTCCAGATCAAGAGGAACCAATGTGATCGGATCAATAACCTCCGCTTTTATTCCTTGTTGAGTAAGAAGTTTTGCGGCTCGCAGCGACTCATTAACCATCTGAGAGATTCCTACTATAGTAATATCCTTACCGGCGTTGCATATCCGGGCTTTTCCGAATTGTACAGTGTAGGATTCAGTCGGGACTTCACTCTCCGTGCCGTACAAAAGGCGATGCTCAAAAAACATTACAGGATTATCATCCCTGATTGCGGAAATTAGGCAGCCTTTTGCATCATGGGCGTTTGATGGCATAACAACTTTGAGTCCGGGAACATGCATGAACATGGACTGAAGTGCCTGGGAATGCTGGGCACCTTGTCCCCATGATTTTCCGATTATAGATCGAATCACAAGGGGGACTTTTGCCGTGCCCCCGTACATGTAATGATATTTTGCAGCAACATTGATGATCTGATTCATGCAAAGCATCAGAAAATCAGTACGAGTGTGAACATGAACCGGACGCAGCCCAGCAATGGCGGCCCCAATGGCAACTCCGGTCATGGCATCTTCGGACAAAGGCGTGCAAAAAATTCTTTCAGCCCCAAATTTTTCAACAAGTCCCCGTGTCGATCCAAAGATCGCTTTATGATCGTCAACATCAAGACCCATCACAAAGACTCCGTGGTCTCGTTCCATCTCCTGCTCCAGAGCTTCCCGGATTGCATCACCATATTTCAAATTACGATGTTGCTGATTACGCAAAGACATGGGTACCTAGCTCCTCTGGGCCTGGGAAAGGGGACTTTTCAGCAAACTCTACAGCTAAAGCGATCTGGCGCTCAATATCCCCATCAATGGCGTTACGACTTTCGGCATCGAGCATCTTGCCAACTCGTTCCACTTGATCAATTTTAACCCAACGTTCAAATTCCTGACGAGACCTATATGCTTCATCGTGATCATCATTAGGTCCAACATGTTCTCGCCAGCGGTACGTCTTGCACTCTATAAAGAAAGGTCCAATTTCTCCTGATCTAATTTTCTGGGCGGTCTGGTTGGTGATTTCCCGAATTCGAAAAACGTCACCATCATCTACAAAAGCGGTCTGGATGCCAAATCCTTTCACTCTGGCGCAAAGATCCTCGGATGCCCAACGCTTGGAAAGCGGGGTATGAATAGCAAGCCCATTGTTTTCGCAGACAAAGATTACTGGAAGTTTGTGAAGAGCTGCGAAATTCAGGCTCTCATAGAAAACGCCTTCTTCAGTCGCGCCATCACCAAAGAATACAGCCGAAATTCTCTGTTTTCTTTCTCTCTTTAGCGCCAGCGAATAGCCGACGGCCACAGGAATACTGGTTCCGACAATCGCAGAAGTGCCGAGTATGCCCTTGTTCGTCTCGACCAAGTGCATGGAGCCGCCTTTTCCCGCTGAACAGCCAGTTTGCTTTCCATAAAGTTCTGCGAAAAAGCGCCCCAAGTCTCCGCCTTTAGCAAGATAACTTGCATGACTGCGATAAGTTCCGGCCACAACGTCATCTACATGCAATGCTGTGCAAACGCCTACCGTTACAGATTCCTGACCAATAGAAAGATGTATGGGACTCTTTATCTTATCGCTTGGATAGATCTCAGCAACTTTTTCCTCAACTCTTCGTATATAGCGAAGATTACGGTATATAAGTTCAGTTAATGTTTTTCGTTCCATAGGCATCTATTCTTTTATCGCTTACGTTAAATAATCCAACGTTGAAATTCATCCTATTCTTTTCATAAAAGAGACAGCTTACTCACTGTCAAAATTATTAAATTTGAGACACTCATTTACAGTCTATTTCCCATCTACAACAGATGCGTAATAAGATCGCTGTGGAAATACCTCCCGAATAATCTGGTAAAGGAATCCCAACCCCCATCGGAACATTTCGAGTTTTCGAACTCCTCCGATCCTGGCAGGCTCGTCACCGGGAATCTCGGAAATCTTACATTTTCGGCGGGCGGCCCTTACCGAAAGCAGGGGTTCAACAGGTATTTTAGTTTTGAAGAGGCGTTCCGGGGTGCGATAGCCCCGGTCACTCAAAAGATCAAGTTCCAGCAAAAGACTCTTCCTATAGCCCCTGAACATCACAAATGTATCCGTGTATTTTGCTTTATGCAGTACGTTTATCAGTTTCGTGAAAAACCAGTTTCCAAATCCGGTTAACAAGTCATCGTCCTGACTGCTGGCCGGAGGCAAGTAGCGGGAGACAATAACCATATCATATCCTTCTTTCATTTTTGTCACCAATAGAGGAATGCGATCAGCAAGTGAATTGCCATCCGGACTGAATGTAATGATGACGTCCCCCTTGATATAGTCCAATGCTTCCAGATAAGCCTGCCGTAGCCCTTTTTTTTTCTGAATTATTACTTCATATCCCTGGGATTGTGCCCACTCTACAGTTCCATCCTTTGAGCCGCCATCTACTACCAGAATCTGATCGCAGCAGGATTTATCTATAAGCGGCATAACTTTAATCATGCTCTCATATTCATTTAGTGTCGGAACAAGCAGGGTGACTTTCATATTACTTCCTTCATTTTCGGCAAGAAGGCTTAACTAATTACAAGGACAGATACTTATGCCGTATCATTACAAAAAAAGCAAGATTTTGGAATAGTTGGCAGTGTCACAATTTGAATGTGTTTATCCATAAATATTGAATCCAGTAGTTTGATAAGGAATTTTATATTTCTCTTAATATCACTCTGATTTCCACAGAAGATAACCGAATTCGCCTCACTTATCTAATCTAATTGCACACTCTTAACGCCCCATCTGCTCAATGTGAGAAATATTTTTGATTTTTGTCATATATTATTTTGATGAGATTGACTATAAGAAGAACCAGCTTGTGTGTCAATGAAAGATTAATTAGAAAAGTCAAAACTTAACTTTGTCGATCTGAATATTGTGAAGACTTTGTATTATAAATCTAATTAAAAAAAGCTTGGGTAATAGATTTTACCTGGTAGTCCTACTATTTCAAACAATCTTCAAGAACAACCCTGAGCTTTAGAAATATATTTTCATAATCCTTTTGCTGTCCTTTTGATCTCATAAAAAACAAGAACTGCTTGACAATTTGATTTCAAAAAAGCATATTAAACGAACTTTGTTTTATGAACAAGCAGACAGGAAAAAGTATTTTCAAAATTATAAAGGAGTTTGCCATGAAAAAACTATTTTTATTCTGTATATGTGTTCTTCTAATGGGTTGTGTCGAAGGTGCTGTAACTAGTACGTCGATGGATCAGCAACAACAAATCTCAAAAACTAACGAACCAATGAAGGCTCTCACCAAACTTCAACACGGAATTGTCTTTGCAGATTATTGGGAATATCCAGATATTAACGCAAATGACCGCGGGGCTATATTACACGTCAAAGTTAAATATGTTAAACCAAACTCCGTAGCAGACGAGGCCGGATTTAAAGTCGGTGACGAAATAATAACTATCAACGGTGAAAATCCGTGGGACCATAACTGGAATACATATTTAATGAGTGGCGATAATCCAGTAACTTATACCATGCGCAGAGGTAAAGACGAATATAAGACAAAATTAAATCCGATTTAATTTGTTACGAGCGAGATGGTAATTCTTTTTTTTGCTCCCCTTAAAGTATAAAATTCAGGCCGGGCAATGCCCGGCTTTTTAATGCTGAAAAAATCTGATTTTATGGCTAAATGTTGGAAATATACTCGGGAAAGTTATATTATAAAAAGGTTGATAACTATTAAAATCTTTATAAGTAATTGAATTCTTCATGGTAGTCCCAAGGGGAGTTGAACCCCTGTCTCCGGCGAGAGAGAAGAAACTGAAAGATATCTAAGTCACCTGTTTTATTATAATTATTTGATTTTATTAAAGTCTGTGTGTCCCTCTGTGTAATCTTGTATAGCCTTTTACTCTCAAATTCAAATAAAAGGACA
Organism: Deltaproteobacteria bacterium; assembly: GCA_026388535.1. Classification (GTDB taxonomy): domain Bacteria; phylum Desulfobacterota; class Syntrophia; order Syntrophales; family Smithellaceae; genus Smithella. The sequence continues at coordinate 28,836 of JAPLJP010000168.1, forward strand.
CCCCAAGGGACACACCTTTGAACGTGCCGTTTCTTTCTTACTGTAATGTTGTTTTGCTTATTTTCCTAATTAATACAACATTTCAATCGGAAATAATCAAAGCTGCTGAACTCCAAATTAATATGTGGTAGAAGTATCAAAGGCAGGTCAACATTTCCATTAAATTACATATTACTGCATAATCGAGTTACAAATGCCATGAGGAATAATCACCATGACAGATGAAATCCTCGACATCACTCGTGATGAACATAATGATTTCAATAAATACTACATCATGTACAATCCTTCGACAATCAACCTCATGGAAAAAATCTGTGTGGATAATTTTACTATAACGGATGTTATTGAATATTTGACAGGGAAAAAACTTGAAACATGTATTGAGAGAAACTACACCGAATTCCTGACATTCAACATAAACCTTCTAAGAAAGGGTGGGCTTGAGCAACTAGGGCTCGAATCGTACACTTCGTACTATATCGCCAACCAGATATGCAAGGCTGATCCAGCCGCAAGAGTGATACTGGCTGATGATAACCGCAGGACCATCGGGAAGATCATCTCCGGGGAAAGAAAAACACCGGCCGCTGTTTTTATGACAGCCATGAGTGCAAGTTTTCCGGCCGCCTGCGCGGCAACCCTTGTTCTGAACAGGGTGAATATTCCGGTCATAATCGGCGGAATCCATGTATCGACAAGCCCATTTGATATTGACACTTATATACGCGGCCATATATCCCGTCCCGAACTTGTTTCGCATGTGATAGGTGCGGGTGATTCATCCACGATAAAAGAAATTGTATCCGACATTATCGAATCCCGGTTAAAAAATGAATACAGGGGGTCAATACCCATCGAGGACGGCGTATGGGGAAATCCGCGTGTAAGAGAACTACCGAAAATGAAACCACCCTTTGTCAATAAACTCCCGATTGCCGGTCCAATTCTTTCACGCATGATCGAAACAAACGTTACAGCCCCTTTTCTCGGATGCCCCTTTTCATGCAGTTTCTGCTCAATATCGTCATTTCCCAGGGGAAAAAGAAAATTCACATCTTGTTCGCCTGAGGATTTTACAACTGAACTCATGGATAAACAGAGGGGCGGTGTCAACTTCAAAAACAGATTTTACTGTATCACACCTGATAATCTTCTGGTAGGCGGAAAACGACTACACGATGTCCTGGATAAGATGATAGAGAGTCCTTTGTCAATCAACTACGCGGCACAGATCAGCATTGAAGTTGCTGACGATGAAAAACTGCTCAAAAAACTCAGGCTGTCCGGCGCGTCGCATTTTTTTATCGGACTGGAATCACTTGATATAAGAAACCTCGAATTTGTCGGGAAAAACATCGTCAAAAAAATTAAAAAGGAAGGAACAACAGTTGAAGAATACTATTCAACACGAATCAAGAAAATTCAGGATTACGGTATTTCCGTGCACGGCGCATTCATGTTTGGTATGCCTTACGACTATTTTAAATCATTAGCGGATCACTCCGGGAAGAAGATTGCCGAGTTTTGCATAAAAAACAAAATTGGTCTCCAGCCTACATGTCTGAACAATTTGCCGGGTTCACTTGATTTTATCGATGGCCTGAAAAAAGATGAATTAATTTACGGCAATCCCGGTTCAATGGATTATTTCTGTTCCCTTTCCATCGCGGATCTGACAGAATCTAATCGCAAAATTCCTGATTCTTTATTTAACAGTCCACTGGTTGCCTTTTATATCCTTCATGATACGATAAAAAAAGTCGGATCTTATTTCAACGCCTTGAATTTTGGTTTTTACATGGCACGAAAAGCATGGAATATGCCTACAACAACCGGTGTTCTTAATATTAAAGAGCGCGCTGTGGATGCTTTAGCCGGCATGGCATTTCAACTAGGCTCAAGTACCTACCTGAAGTTATACAATGATCTTGCTCATTCAACCAAGTGGTTACAAGGAATATATGAAAGATTATATAAATTGGAAAAAAATCCCGAGATAAAAAAACTCTTCCATAAACACATAAGGGCCTTTATATAATTGATACTAATAGATAGGAAGCGAGGTTACAATTCGTTATATATACGATGCGGTGGACAATTTGTTGTTTGATGCGGAGCGTTACTCTCTTTCAATTGGTATTCTTCAGCTTTTCCAACTTCATTAATCTATTTGTTTGTAGGTGTAAGGTTTATTTATCTGTTGGTTTGAAGCTTTTAGACAAAAGGGACACTCAAAAGGACACCCAATCAATAAATGAAAGCAGCACAAATTTTTACAAATGATTGATTTGCTTGGTAGTCCCACGGGGAGTTGAACCCCGGTTTCCGGCGTGAGAGGCCAGCGTCCTAACCACTAGACGATGGGACCATTTGGCTGGGGGTCAAAGATTCGAACATGGGCGGCAGGGTTCAGGGTCTTGGTTCCTGCCGCCAGACTATTCCTCAGCAAAGTTGAGGGCTGAGTATCTATTTAATTCGACTTTAAAAGTCAAGATGAAATTGACGCGGTTTGTAGAACACCGCAACTCCCTCGAGCAGACCTATTTATTCTGAGCTTCAATGTAGTCAATCGCGGCGTTGATTCTTTGAATGACCCGTTCCTTGCCCAGAGTGACCATAACTTCGTCAATGCCGGGGCTGACTGTTTTTCCAGTCAGCGCTACCCGCAGTGGCTGGGCGATTGCCTTGAACTTTATATTTCTTTCTTGCGTAAAATTCTTGAAAAATTCTTCCAACCCTTCTTTGCTGAATTTCTGCATTGACGGAATAGCGGAAACCATAGCCTTCAAATGGGCCAAAACATCAGAGGTTAAAAATTTTTGAGCGGCCTGTTCGTCATACTGAATCTGATCGGCAAAATAGAAATCTGCCATATCGGCCAGTTCAACCAGCGTTTTGACGCGCGGTTGTAAATCCGCAATCACTTTTTGAGTGAAAACGGCATCACCAGTATCGGTGCCTTCAGACCACAGCAGTTTCATTTCTTCCATTAACCGCTCAGTGCTTGCTTCCTTTATATAGTGCGCGTTGAGCCACAGAAGTTTTTCGGGATTGAAAACAGCGGGTGATTTGCCGACGGCTTCCAGGGCGAAGTGTTCAATCAAATCTTTCTGCGAAAAAATTTCCTGATCCCCATGAGACCAGCCCAGACGCACCAGATAATTAACCAACGCTTCCGGCAGGTAACCCATCTCTTTATAAGCCATAACGGAAGTGGCCCCGTGACGCTTGCTCAGACGAGCCTTGTCCGATCCTAAAATCATCGGGACATGGGCAAATTTGGGCACATCAAAGCCCAGCGCCTGATACATCAAAATCTGGCGGGGCGTATTGTTAACATGATCATTGCCGCGGATTACATGCGTGATGTTCATAAGCGCATCGTCTACAACGACAGCAAAATTATAAGTGGGGTACCCGTCGCCGCGTTCGATAATCAAATCGTCCAATTCATCATTATTGAAACTTATATTCCCTTTAATGAGATCTTCAACGATTGTTATGCCGGTTTGCAAGCCGCGGAAGCGTACTGCACTGCCGGACGATTTCTTTAAATTCTTGTCGCGGCAGGTGCCGTCGTATTTGGGTTTTTTGCCTGTCGCCAGGGCTTGTTTTCTCTTAGCTTCAAGTTCTTCGGGAGTGCATTTGCAATAGTAAGCTTTTCCTTCATTAATCAGCTTTTGCACCATTTCACGGTGCAATTCGACACGCTGTGCCTGAAAATATGGGCCTTCATCCCAGTTTAGACCCAGCCAAGTCATTGCACTCAGAATGGCCTTGGTTGATTCTTCTGTGGAACGTTGCTGATCCGTATCTTCAATTCTCAAGACAAATTCGCCGCCGTTGTGGCGTGTGTAAAGCCAGTTAAAAAGAGCGGTTCTCGCTCCGCCGATGTGCAAATAACCTGTTGGAGAGGGGGCGAAGCGGGTTCTGATTGTTTTCATTATTTTCTTTCCCTTATTTTTTGTAGCTTTATAGGATTGAGATAGCCTTTTTGTCAAGCAACTTGATTTTTTTGCTAATTAGTGAATTTTTTATAAGGGGAATTATTTCCATTATGTTTAAAACATAAAAAGAGGTTTCTATCCGGAATATTTGTAGACTTATTGAGTCAAAAGATGACACAGATAAATAAAACAATTTGAGATTTTTCTATTAATCCCTCAGTAAAACTAGCAAATTATACTTGACAATGTGGGAAAATTATAATTTACTCCCACGGTTAATTAATCAGGTAAAATTATTAAAGACAGTAGGCTTCAAATGGCTAATTCTTTGAAAATTAACGTGTTTCTCCTTCCGGAAGAAGGGCAAAGCTTCATTTTTTCCGAAGGTAATGCCTGGTTTAAAGATTGCTTCAGTGATAGCGAAAAGCCTGATTTTATTTTGGAGAAGGTTGATGTAAATTGTCTGATAACAAAAACTTCCGGCACTGTTTTTATTAAAGGTTCATTTTCCGCGCTTATTGATATTGATTGCAGCCGCTGTCTGGAGCGCGCAAGCCTGCCAATTGGCAGTGATTTCGCTTACACGTTATATCCCGCGCAAGCTGAAAGCAGAGAAGATTTAGAGCTGATGCCGGAAGAGTTGGAAGTAAGCTATTATCAAGGCGATATTATTGATCTTGCGCCTATTATCTGTGAACAGATAATTTTGCAGATACCGATGAAGGTGCTTTGCAGTGAAGAATGCAAAGGTTTATGCCCGCATTGCGGTGCTAATTTGAATACTTCTTCCTGTAAATGCCATTTAAATTTTGTTGATGATCGTATGGCTGTATTAAAAAATTTTAGAGTAAAAAATTAATTATAAAGAAGGATAATTTATGCCAAATCCGGTAAAGAGACATTCCAAAACCAGACGTAACCAGAGAAGGGCGAATGATTTTTTGAAGTCACCTTCATTGTCTTTATGCCCGCAATGCAATGAGCCGAAATTGCCTCATCGCGTCTGCCCGACTTGTGAAACCTATAAGGGCAGGGAATACAAAAAAGCAGAAAAGAATGCCTAGTATCAGAATTCTCGTGATGTTTTAGGCCGCGCCAGTTATTCCAAGCTATAATCAGGACATTTTTTTACTTAGGAAAATATCCGCTCTTGTTGCTAAATTAAAAAGTTTTATATTCGGCAATGGACGGCAAACAATGGAAAGGCGGGTTTTCGCAGGCGTAGAAACAATTGTCTGATTTGAGAGGGAAAGAACGCGTTAGACCTTATGTAAATAAAAATATTCTCTTAACAATCGGGGAGGAAACAGGTTTTCTGTAAAAAAGATAAGATGCTTTCCTCATAGAAAAAAATAAGGAATTATTTTTAAAAAAAAGGTAAAAGAAGTATAACTTGATTCACTTTTTTTAGGCAATAATAGAATGTAGGAGGATTTTTCATGTCATTAGAAGAGAAAGTCATTAAACTTATTATGGAACAACTTGATGTAACCAAGGAACAATGCGTTCTGGAAGCATCTTTTATTGACGATTTGGGAGCGGACTCCTTGGATATTGTTGAGCTCCTTATGGAAATGGAAGAGGCTTTTGGCATAGAAATAGCTGATGAAGAATTGGAAAAAATTAGTACAATTAAAGACGTAGTTGATTTTCTTAAGCAAAAAGGCGTTAAATAATTCGCCGTGCAGGATTATATCCGATGAAAAGGCGTGTTGTTGTAACAGGTCTTGGGGCGTTGACTCCCTTGGGAAATTCCGTTAATGAATCATGGGAAGGCGCAATTGCGGGCAAATCAGGCATCGGCCCGATTACCAAGTTTGATTGCAGTTCTTATAAATCCAGAATTGCCGGCGAAATAAAGAATTTCGATCCGATGCAATTTGTCAACAAGCAGGAAGTCCGCCGCTACGATGATTTCATCCTCTATTCTCTTGCGGCTTCAGAAATGGCTATGGCTGACGCGAATTTGACGATCAGTCCGGAATTCTCTGAGCGTGCCGGTGTGATAGTTGGCTCTGCAATTGGCGGCCTGTCAACACTGGAAGAAGAATTAAAAAATCTGTTTAGCGCGAATCCCCGCAAAATTTCTCCATTTGCCGTTCCGGCAATTCTTGCCAATCTCGCTTCCGGTCACGTCTCTATACGATTTGGAGCCAAGGGTCCCATAAATTGTGCCGTAACCGCCTGCGCCGCGGGAACATCGGCCATAGGCGACGCTTATAAAACCATTGCCTATGGGGATGCCGATATAATGATTACCGGCGGTGTCGAAGCGGCGGTAACGCAATTGTCAGTAGGCGGCTTTGGCGCCATGCGCGCGTTGTCAGTGAAAAACGATGAGCCGCAGAAAGCCAGCCGTCCGTTTGATAAAGATCGTGACGGTTTTGTAATAGGAGAAGGATGCGGTATAGTTATTCTGGAAGAATTATCGTTTGCCCTGAAAAGAGGTGCACGTATTTACGCGGAACTTGCCGGTTATGGATGCACATCCGACGCTTTTCACATGGCCGCTCCGCCTCCCGGGCATGAAGGTGCCGCCCGCAGTATGCGGGTCGCGATAAAAGACGCCGGATTAAATCCCGAGGATATTGATTACATCAACGCCCACGGCACATCAACGCCGCTGAATGATTTGTATGAAACTCAGGCCATCAAATTTCTTTTTGGAGAACACGCCAGAAAACTCATTATCAGTTCTACAAAATCAATGACCGGCCACATGCTGGGAGCGACGGGAGGAGTGGAAGCCATTTTCGCGATTAAAGCCCTGCAGGAAGGCATCATTCCGCCCACGATTAATCTGGATAATCCCGGCGAGGAATGCGATCTTGATTACGTGCCTAAAGTCGCCCGGCGCAAAGAAATAAATACAGCCATGTCCAACACTTTTGGTTTTGGCGGCGTCAACGCTGTTTTGCTATTCAAAAAGTTTAATGACACTCGCTAAGAACGAGCATAGCGAAGTTCGAAGCGCAAGTGGAATTATCCCCTGAGCGAAGCGAATGGGGATTGTGAAATACAAGTGAAAGGGTTGAAGACCCGAGATACATAGAAATAAAGAATGAAGGAGAAAAAAGTTTTCATGTCTTTTTTAGAAAAAGTTGATTCGAAAGTCAGCGAGGCCATTGATCTGGAAACACGCCGGCAGGCGGGGAAAATTGAGCTGATCGCTTCAGAAAATTTTGTCAGTGAAGCGGTATTGGAAGCGCAGGGCTCTGTTATGACCAATAAGTATGCCGAGGGTTATCCGGGGAAGCGTTATTATGGAGGCTGTGAATTTGTTGACATTGTGGAAAGTCTGGCAATTGAACGCTGTAAACAGCTTTTTGGAGCGGATCATGTCAATGTTCAGTCGCATTCCGGCACTCAGGCCAATATGGCCGTTTACTTCGCAGCTGTACAACCGGGCGACACTATTTTGGGAATGAATCTGTCTCACGGCGGACATCTATCTCATGGAAGCCCGGCCAATTTTTCGGGTAAATTTTATAAGATTGTTCCCTACGGTGTCAGCAAAGACACAGAAACAATTGATTTTGACGAAGTTGAGAAATTGGCCAAGGAACATACGCCTAAAATGATTATTGTCGGTGCCAGCGCTTATCCGCGGACACTTGATTTTCAACGGTTCCGAGAAATAGCCGATGAAGTCGGCGCTGTAATTATGGCGGACATTGCTCATATCGCCGGGCTTGTCTGCACGGGACTGCATCCTTCCCCTGTTCCCGTTTGTGAATACGTTACGTCCACAACTCATAAGACTTTGCGTGGGCCACGCGGCGGTTTGGTCATGTGCAAGGAAGCTTACGCCAAAACATTAAACAGCAGAGTTTTTCCCGGGATGCAGGGCGGACCTTTAATGCATGTCATTGCCGCTAAAGCTGTTGCTTTTCAAGAAGCGCTTCTGCCGGAATTCAAGGAATATCAAAAGCAAATAATTAAAAACGCTCAGGCAATGGCGGATGAATTAAAGAATCAGGGATTCAGGCTTGTTTCGGGAGGAACGGACAATCATTTGATGCTGGTTGATTTAACGTCCAAGGGTGTTACCGGGAAAGATGCGCAGGAAGCGCTGGATCGCGCAGCAATAACTGTCAATAAAAACGGTATTCCCTTTGATACACAGGGACCCCAAGTAACCAGCGGAATCAGAGTCGGCACTCCTGCTGTGACGACCAGAGGTATGAAAGAAAACGAAATGCGTTTAATTGCTTCCTATATTGCCGACGTAATTAAAGACATCAACAATGAGCGGAACATTAAGGCTGTTGCTGAAAAGGTAAAAACTCTTTGCGATCAGTTTCCCCTTTATCAAGGCAGGATTAAGAAAGTTTAAAAAACTGGAGCGGAAATTGAGCTTCAATAAGGCGTAAATAATATGGCCCCCAAAAAAGTATCTTCAGCCCCTTCGCCGAAGAAAATTAATAAAAGGCCCGATTGGGATACTTATTTTATGGACATTGTCGAACTGGTATCCAAGCGCAGTACCTGCCTCAGGCGCTCTGTGGGGTCGGGATTGGTGCGTGATCGCCGGATTCTGGCCACCGGCTATAACGGAGCTCCCTCCAAGCTTCAGCACTGTCTGGATATAGGATGTCTGCGCGAGCAACTCCAGGTTCCTTCAGGTGAACGTCATGAATTATGCCGCGGACTGCACGCGGAACAAAATGTGATTATTCAGGCCGCCATGCATGGAGTTATTACCAAAGGATCAACGCTTTATTGCACCAATCATCCCTGCGTTATTTGCGCTAAAATGATTATCAATGCTGGAATTGTCCACATCGTTATCCGCGACGGCTACCGCGACAAATTGGCCGCCCAGATGCTGAAGGAAGCGGGAATCAGCGTAAAACAACTTTAAGAAATTAAGGCGATAGAACTATGAAATGCCCGTTTTGCGGTCATACGGAAAACAAGGTTATTGACTCGCGTATAAGCAAGGACGGGAAAGCCGTCCGTCGCCGCCGTGAATGTCTGGGCTGCGCCAAACGTTTTACCACTTATGAGTATGTCGAAGATGTTCTGCCCATGGTCGTAAAAAAAGACGGCCGCCGCGAACAGTTCGATCGGCAGAAAATATTGAATGGCATAAAAAAAGCCTGCGAGAAGCGACCGATAAGTATGGAGGCTATAGATAAACTTGTCGAAAACGTGGAGCAAGCCTGTCAGGAAATGCAAGTAGAAGAAATTTCGTCGACGCTTATTGGAGAAAAGATAATGAATGAATTGAAGGCTTTTGATGGCGTTGCCTATGTTCGGTTTGCCTCGGTTTACCGCCAGTTTCGTGATGTCGGCGAATTCATGTCTGAACTGAAAGATTTATTGAGCAAGGGTAAAAAATAATTATGTTTACCGGAATCGTGGAAGGATTAGGCAAGGTAAAGCGTTTGACGATGAAAGGCGCTGATGCTGTTTTGGAGATTGAATCTGGTATAAATCTGACAGATGTTTCCGTCGGAGACAGTATCGCTGTAAACGGCGCCTGTCTTACCGTTACCTCCAAAAATCAGCAAAATTTTCAGGCTGATGTTTCCGCCGAAACGCTGGCCAGAACGACTCTTAAATTATTGCAGGCGGGACATAAAGTTAATCTGGAAAAATCATTGCGGGTCGGCGGATTTGTCGGCGGTCATTTTGTTTTGGGCCATGTTGATGCCACGGGCAGGATTCTATCGCAGGCGCAGAAATCCGGTTCGCTGATTCTGGCTGTCGAAATGAATGATAATCTTTCGCGCTATATTGTGGAAAAGGGTTCGGTGGCCATAGACGGCATCAGTCTTACCGTGAACAAACTTGAAAAAAGCAGGTTTTATGTTAATATAATTCCGCATACGGCGGCAAACACTACTTTAGTGACGAAAAAAGAAGCCGATTTTGTTAATATTGAAACGGATATTCTGGGCAAGTATGTGGAAAAATTATTGCAATCTAACAAGGGAATAGATAAGGATTTCCTGGCACAACATGGTTTTTAGATCACGGGTATTAACCCCGGGGCAAGACCTTCGCAAGAGGCAGGGTATCATACCCTCCGCTTGGATTGTTATATTGTCCCGCTAAGCTTCGCACGCGGGATAATTCGACCTGCAAGTTTCAGTGCACTTTGTTTCTGAAACTCGGGTCTCATTAAAATTTGAGTCTCACAATAAGTAAGGATAATAAAATGGCGATCAGCAGTATTCGGGAAGCAATTGAGGACATCAAAAATGGGAAGATGATTATTCTCGTTGATGATGAAGACCGGGAAAATGAAGGCGACATTTGCATGGCGGCGCAATTTGCTACGCCGAAAACAATCAATTTCATGGCCCGTTATGGGCGCGGTTTGATATGTTTAACACTTAATGAAGAAACTGCGGATAAACTTCACCTGAAGCAGATGGTTCAGGATAATCAGGCTCGTTTCGGAACAGCGTTTACCATTTCCATTGAAGCTCGGCATGGTGTTACCACCGGTATTTCCGCCGCGGACAGGGCGACAACAATTCAGGCCGCTGTCAATCCGCTGGCCAAGCCGGATGATTTGGTCAGCCCCGGACATGTGTTTCCTATACGCGCCAAGAAGGGTGGTGTTCTGGTGCGCACAGGGCAGACGGAAGGGTCGGTGGATTTATGCCGTATGGCTGGTTTGACGCCGGCCGGTGTGATTTGCGAAATCATGAAAGATGACGGCACAATGGCGCGCATGCCGGATCTGGAAGTTTTTGCCCGGGAACATAAATTAAAAATTGTTACAATTGCCGATCTTATTGATTACCGAATGCAAAACGAATCTCTCATCAGACGAATGGCGGAAGCGACAATTCCAACCAATTTCGGCGGTGATTTCAAAATGATTGTTTACGAAAATGATGTTGATGATTGGCAGCATATTGCCCTAGTTAAAGGCGAGATTAAAGAAGAAGATGAAGTGCTGGTGCGTGTCCATTCGGAATGTCTCACCGGTGATCTTTTCGGCTCCAAGAGATGCGATTGCGGTGATCAACTTCATCGCGCGATGAGTATGGTGGAAAAAGAAGGTAAAGGCGTAATCGTTTACATGCGTCAGGAAGGCCGTGGCATCGGTCTGGTCAACAAGATCAAAGCCTATGCTCTGCAGGAAGAGGGTAAGGATACGGTTGAAGCCAATATAGCCCTCGGATTTAAGGAAGATTTGAGGGATTATGGCATCGGAGCGCAAATCCTTGCTGATCTGGGTGTGCGCAAGATGCGTCTGTTAACAAATAACCCCAAGAAGATTGTCGGGCTGGAAGGTTACGGAATAGAGATCACTAAACGAGTCCCCATTGAAATAAATCCCAATGAAGATAACATAAAATATATGAAAACAAAACAAAAGAAGATGGGGCATCTTTTAAAAATATAAAGTTTCCCATACGGATTATAAAATTAAACATAAGGATGGTAATGAACTATGCCGAAAATAATTGAAGGAAAAATCGTCGCCAAGGGAATGAAGTTTGGTATCGTGGCCAGCCGTTTTAACGATTTTATTTGCGGCAGGTTGATTGAAGGAACCATTGACGCGTTGATGAGAGCCGGCACGGAAGAAAAAGATATTACGATTTATAAAGTTCCGGGTTCTTTTGAATTGCCGCTCACGGCAAAGAAACTGGCAAAAAGCGGCCGCTTTGACGCCATAATTTGTCTGGGCGCGATAATTCGCGGCGCGACTCCGCATTTCGAGTATATAAGCGCCGAGGTATCCAAAGGTATTGCCAGCGTTGGATTAGAGACGGAAGTTCCGGTGGTTTTCGGAGTGTTGACGACGGATACGATAGAACAGGCGATTGAGCGTGCGGGAACCAAGTCGGGAAATAAAGGCGCCGACGCGGCTCTGACGGCGATAGAAATGGTTGATTTATTCAAAAAGATTTAATGTTAAACTGCCATCATCTTATGGCTAGAGCATAAAAGATAATGCGGCAACCTAAGAGTTCTTTGAGGTTTTATAATTAAATGCGCGGTCGAAGAAAGGCACGGGAAGTTGCCTTACAGGTTCTTTACAGTCTTAATTTTGTGGATATTGATTCGCGGGACGCTTTGGATCTTTTCTGGGGCAATTTTGTCGCTCCAAAAGCGGCTAAAGAATTTGCCGCGTTTCTCGTGCAGGGCACATGCGAACACAAAGAGGAATTCGACAAGCTCATTGCCGGTTGTTCGGATAACTGGTCTTTGGGACGTATGTCCAAAGTTGATATAAATATTTTGCGTCTGGCCGTATTTGAGTTTCTCTACTGTGATGATATTCCCCCGAAAGTCACTTTAAATGAAGCGGTTGATCTGGGTAAAACTTTCGGTTCGGAAAATTCCGGATCTTTTATTAACGGCATATTGGACGCGCTTAATCTACAATTAAATAATAAAAATGCAACTAAACCTCTCGACAGAAAATCCCGATCTTCCAAAATATAAATGTCTGGCATTGGGTATTTTCGCGGATGAAAAACCGCCTCGCGGAATTGGCGGTTTCATTGACTGGCGCCTCAACGGCATGATTTCCAGAGAAGTCAAGGAAGGAAGAATCAGCGGAGGATTTGAAGAAAAAACAGTCATTCCCTTTCCCCGGCGCATTGGTTCCGAAATTCTTCTTCTCTTTGGTTTGGGAAATGCTTCCGAGATAAATTACGATAAGATTTATAATGCAGCTTACATCATCGCCCAAGCCGTTGATGGAATGACTCTTAATAGCTTTGCTTTTGACCTTTTTGGAGCAGGCCGCTCGAATCTCGTCACTGCGCATATCGTGGAAGCAATGGTCACCGGCTTTTTTGATTCTTTATCCGCGGATATAAATAAGCTCTCCAATATGACTGCTTGTATCGTTACTTCTCCTAACAATCTTGAAAACGTATCTTTGGGAATCAGACAATTCAAGACCAATGTTAATGACAGAGGTTCCGTGGATGTCGGCGCGTTAGAAAATAGTTTTTCCTGATGTGCTGTTTGGCAGTTGACAGCCGACGAAATTAAGGATCACACAAGTCGGAAGATTCTGTTGCTGTTGGGATTAAAATTCATTTTAATTGATCAGCTTATTTAGTTTTCTTTTTGGGATGGCTTTTGTGCTTGCGCAGAAGTTCGGCAAACTGATCAGGCGCGATAGGCTTGCTGAAATAAAAACCCTGCATCTGATCGCAGATTTGTTCCCGCAGAAAATTTTCCTGTTCCTTAGTTTCCACGCCTTCGGCGACAACTGTAAGCTTTAGATTTTTACCCAGGATAATGACCGCTTCTGTAATTGCCTTGTTTTCGGTGTCTTGTGGAAGATTGCGAATGAATGATCTGTCTACCTTGAGCGTGTCGATAGGGAAGTGTTTGATCTGGGCGAGAGAAGAATAGCCTGTACCGAAATCATCAATGGCGAGCCGCACGCCCATTTCCTTGATTTTGTTCAGCACCGCTATCAGACGCGTGGGATTATGCATTACCGTGCTTTCGGTTATTTCCAGTTCTAAAAAATTTGGCGCCATGCCGGATTCTTCCAGAATGGTTCGAATGTCTCTCAATAAGTTATCGTCTATTAGTTGACGGAGCGATAAATTTACCGCCATGCAGACAGGGGGCAATCCCTGACGTTGCCATGCGACATTCTGGGCGCAGGCTGTTTTTAAAACCCATCTGCCGATTGATACGATCAGCCCTGTTTCTTCAGCTACAGGAATAAATTGCGTGGGAGTTATTGAACCCAAGTAAGGGTTATTCCAGCGCAGCAAAGCCTCCACCCCCGTTATCATTCCGGTTCTGAAATCCAGCTGTGCCTGATAATTTAAAAAAAACTCATTGCGCTCCAGCGCGCAACGCAGATTTGTTTCGATAGACAGGCGTTCATTTGCCACCGACTGAATATCCGTGGAGTAGAATTGGTAGTTGTTCTTGCCTTGTTCCTTGGCAAAATACATGGCTATATCAGCGTTTTTCATCAGTGATTGTTCGTCTTCTCCATCACGGGGATATATGCTGATGCCGATACTTGCTGTCACGCGGCATTCTTCACCCCTAAGAACCATCGGTTTAATAGTAGTTGTAAGTATCTTGTGGGCCAGAGTGGCTGTTTGATTCAAGTCGTTCACGTCCTCGATCATGATGACGAATTCATCTCCTCCCATACGGCTGACAATATCAACTGTACGCAGTGATTGCTGAAATCGTAGAGCCATTTCTTGCAGAAGCTGATCTCCTGCGTCGTGACCCAGAGAGTCATTGATAGTTTTGAACCGGTCAAGGTCAATGAATAAAACCGCTAATTGTTTTTTATTCCGGTGCGCGGACTGAATCGCGTGGTTCAAGAGTTGGCTGAACATCGCACGGTTGGGCAATCCAGTCAGGGCGTCGTGCGTTGCCATGTGATTTAGTTCCTGCTCTATACGTTTGCGTTCGGTTATGTCGCGTATAACTCCCTTAAACCCGATTGGTCTGTTCGATGAATCTTTTCGTAAAGATACCGACGCTTCAATGTATCTTTTAGTGCTGTCTTCCCTTATAATCTCCCAATCAAATCCTTCGGTGGGCTCGCCCGTGTTGTAAACTTTATTAAACGCCTTGAAAGCTTTCTTTGACATTTCTTGATTTGAAAACTGTCTGTAATTAACTCCGGTCAATTCCTCCCTGTTGACACCTGCGATCCGGCACATAGAATCGTTGAAGAAGGTAAAGTTTCCGGCAAGATCAACCTCAAAATATCCTTCCTGAATGTTTTCCAGAATGGTTCGATATTTCCCCTCGCTCTGGCGAAACGCTTCCTCCATATTTTTACGCTCGGTGATATCCATGAAGCTCCCCAGCGTTGCTCGTTCGCCATTATACTCGATGGAAGTGATCGTCTCTAAAACCCACATTATCTCATTATTCTTCCTGACGAACCTGTATTCATAAGGCTTAAAGCTCTCTTTTTTTAGACATCTTATCGCCTGATTTCTTACCTTTTCTTTGTCATCGGGATAAATGTTTGTGAGAGAATTCTTGCCGATGAGTTCTTTAACTTTGTATCCGGTTATTTTTTGATATAGCTCGCTGACATAGACAAATTTGCCATGCTGTACGACGTATATTCCGACTCCGGCGTTTGCTATAATGGCTTTTGCAAGGAGGGAGAGGTTATCCTCAGGGGAAAGTTTCTTTTTAGGCTTTGCTGATTTCGGTTTGGTTGTCATCGTCATGCAATTTCCACTTCTTTTATGATGAATGTTTTCAAATTACGTCTAGTCAATCCAGATCCAGTATTTTTTGTATTTATTTAGATAGATACTTTCAGCCGGCCATCTTAAATATTTTCAGCAATTTATATGCCCAATGCAATTAAATCTATATCTATATCCCCAGTAATTAAAGGAAATTTAAATTAGCATGTAAAATCAAAGATAAATGTTTATTAAGCATCTGCATAGCAATAAATATAAATAATATTGTATAACAAAAAAAATGGTGATTTTCACCAAAACAACGTTATTTCGACCGTAATTCAAGTGCTAATTATATGAAGAAAATGGCGTATGTCAAGAAAATAAAACACAAAAATGTAACTTTCTCTACGACTGAATATACCGGTTTCTCAAAAGCAATTACGGGATTGGTTATTTGTCGTGCTTCGCTTACATCGAATGACGCAAAAATAATTGATGATGATTACTGTGTTGGAAATTTTTATCTGGTCATGGTGTATTTTTGTTCATCTTTGGGGACGTACCATTTGATGAAATTGTATTCCAAGCCGATAGGCGCGGGTTCAATGCCCCGGAAACGATTGTGAGTTATGATCAGGGCTTCGGGAACATAGAGAAAAGTATAGGGTTGATCTTCCGCAAGGATTTCCTGAAAGCGGTCATAATATTTTTTTCTTTCCTTCTGGTCGAAGGTGCTGCGTCCTTTTTCCAGCATTTTGTCCGCTTCCGGATTATTGTAGGAAACAAAGTTAAGTTCTTCCGGCTTTGTTTTGCTGGAGTGCCAGACGTCATAAGCATCGGGATCAAGCGGAATAGACCAGCCCATAATCACCGAATCAAAACGACGTTTGTTGATAAAGTCCGTCACAAATGCCGACCATTCGAGTATACGGATTTTCACGGTGATACCAACTTCCGCAAGCTGTCGCTGAATGATTTCGGCGCATTTCTGCCGTGTTTCATTGCCCTGATTGGTAACTATTTCAAAAACAAATGGCTTGCCGTCTTTTTCCAGAACGCCGTCGCTATTCAACTTCGTCCACCCTGCCTCACGCAACAGTTCGCGGGCCTTTTGCGGATTGTAATTGTAGATTTTAACTTTATCATTGTAAGCCCAGGTACCGTGCTTGTAAGGGCCACTTGCCGGTTTTCCCAGTCCAAGCAGTACGCCGCTGATAATTTCATCTTTATTAATGGCATACGAAATTGCCTGCCTTACTCTTTTGTCGGTAAAAAGCGGATTTTTCAGATTGTAACCAAGATAGGTGTACGCAAAGCTAAGATATCGGTATTTATTAAAATTATTTTTAAACAAGTTGTTTTCTGTTTGTCGTTTATATTGCAGGGGTGTCAGGCCCATCATGCCGAGGTTCTGAGCGCGCAACTCCAGAAACATTGTGGCGGTATCGGGAATAATGCGCGTGATCTGCCCATCGATATAGGGCCGTCCTTCAAAATAATCAAGATTGGAAACAAGAACAATTTTTTGTCCGGTCACCCATTCCTTGAATTTGTAAGGTCCTGTGCCTATAGGATGACGAGCCAGCGGGCTTTTGGTGATATCTTTTCCCGAAAGTAGATGACGGGGCAGGATGGAACTGCTCCAACTGATTAATGCGGGAGCGAAGGGTTTGTCGTATGTCACCCGGAAAGTGTAATCATCAGGTGCCTCCGCTTTTTTTACCGTTTTAAAATCTTCCGCGTAAGCTGTGGGCGTTTTCGGATCAACTGTTACCTGGTAGGTATAGAGAACATCAGTCGCGGTAAACGGTTGGCCGTCGTGCCATTTCACACCCCGGCGCAGATGAAAAGTAATGACCAGACCGCTGCCTGTTATATCCCATGATTCGGCCAGATCGCCGACAATATTCATATCCTTGTCGTATTTCACCAGGCCGTTGTAAACCATACCGGCAATATTGTGGGAAGCCGAATCGGAAGCCAGAAGCGGAATCAAATTGCTGGCGTCGCCTATGTCGCCTCGCACCAGAATATCTCCATAAGCGGGTTGTTTGGCCGATAAAGACTGAGCCTTATCCGCCGCGGGATTTTTATCGCATGCAGTTAAAGATATGATTATCAGGGATAAAAAAAATAAAAGACGAAACGAGCGCATGAAAATAAATTAGCGCAGTAACCAAACCATTGCAATAAAAATTTTTATTCTCGATCGTGGTGTGTGTGTCGGTCTTCGTGTTTCTTGAGAGGATGATGGGCTTTGTGCTGTTTCTTCGCGTGCTGGCTATTTTTGTTCCTTTTAAATTTGGTGACAAATTCTTTTGAAGCAAGATATTTGTCCGCGAAAGAAACGATGAAGGATTCCTTATATTTCGGCGGAACCAGAGTAAGCGGCCACATATGCTTTATAACAATATCTTTTTCGATATCATTTAAAGTAAAATGTTTTTCGGCATTGACGAGGGCTATCTTGGGATGTTCAATGCCGTGAAATTTTTCCTCGGGAAGATCAGGAACGTCATGATTTCTCCAGTCGTAAAGGAAAAAATCGTGAAGGAGCGCGCCGCGGGCGGCGGATTGGTAATCTAGCTTTAGAAACTTGCATGCCCTGTATGAGAAATAAGACACATCCATAACGTGCTCGTAAATTGAAGAATTATGATGATAATGCTCTTTGAGCTTCAGAACTTCATCATGTTCGTAAATGTCGTTGATTATGTCGTAAAATTCATGTTCAAAGGGTTTCCGTCCCTCCATGTTCAAGCTGATCTTGCTCAGAATGGATTTTAAAAACGTACTAATCCTGCTCTTGATCTTCATGTCGATGTTATTATCGATATACCTTCTCAGATTGGGGTAAGCGGAGCGGAGACGTTGAAAGGAACTAAATATCTTCTCAATTTCAGCGTCACTCAGATTAAAATATTCAGAATACAGATAGGCGATCTTTCTCCTGAAAGCGGTAATAGTGGTAATGGAAAAAACAAGGTCCGTGGTGCCATAGATCAAAAGAACAATGGAAACAACGCGGAGAAATGATCCGTCTTGCGATTGGACATGCCGCAAAACAGCCGGATGGATCAATGTGACGAATGCCAGAGCCATGATTGTCCAGAAAAGTGAAAAAAGCAGGCAGACTCTTCCGTGTATATTAAACCTGCTATCCGAATAGTCCCACAATTTTAATTTGAATACTTTTTCGAATATTAAGCCGGTGAAATATTCGGTTAAGGTCAAAACGAGGCCGTAAATTATCAGCTCTATTGGCAGAGGCCATGGATGGATTAAAGATTCTAAACTGATAATAAAAGCGGCGCCGAACCCGTAAATTGGGATGAATGGACCGTATAAAAAACCGGCGTTGATAAATTGGCGTTCAGAGATAGACCGGTACACGGCTTCTATGATCCACCCCATGAACGAGTAGATCGCGAAAAGGACGATAGCCTGGGATATGTTTATATTATCAAATATCATTAGATATATTCATCACATCTTCAGGTGTTTAATATCAGAGTCTTGTCTGTAATCTAAAGTTTAGTGCTCTTAGTAAACATCATTAATTAAACGGATTGGGTAAAATATCTATAATATTAATTGCCTATTGTCAATTAATCTCTGCCGCGCCGATTGCGCTTAAAATTAACTAATATTAACATTTATTTAAAATCACGGGTATAAACCCAAAAGCAAGCTACGGAGTATTTATATCCATGCTTATGCAGGATAGTTCAACTAACAAATTTTAATTCACTACGTTCTTAAAATTTGTGTTTCACTACCCTCCGCTTCACGGGATAATTCGACTAACGCCTCAAACTTCATCCCGACTCGTCGGTATTCGTTTTCAGCGAGTCTCATTAAATTGGAGTTTCACGAACAAAAAACGGAGCGTGGTTGGAAGTGAAAAATTCCGGTGTGCGTCTGATTACAGGAACTATTGCCGGATGCTTTTTAAAAGTTTTCTCCAGGAAGTTGCGCACGGCAGACCTCTGCCAGCCGAGAGGATGCTGAAAGTTTTTGTAAAGAGATAAATCGCCTTCATAAAAATCATGAGTGGAGAGGCTTCGTGCCTCGACGCTTCGCGATGGCAAATTAAAAATCGCCAAGTTTAAAAAATCAATGCACTCATGATGTCTGGCAACGAAATCCATTGTTTTCAACGCGCTTTCTTCATTTTCCGGCGGCGTGCCGAGAAGAAAATAACAGTAGACAGCAATGCCTGATTTCTTAAGCGTTTTTAAAATGGCGGAAGCCGTCGACAAATCAATTCCTTTGTTTAATTGATCAAGAACTCTCTGGTCACCGGATTCGATTCCCAACTTAAGCATGGCACAGCCGCTGCGTTTTAAGGATAAACAAAAATCTTCATCAGCTAAATGTTTGGTTATGCGGGTAAAACCGTACCATGGCTCCCCCGGCGGGCTTTGCGCCAGAGCGCCAAGCAGTGATGGCGAAATGGAACTATCCAGAATATGAATCAATGAAGGATTCGTCTGCCGGTTCAATATCTGAAGTTCCTCTGTAACCTTGGAAACCTCAAGTGGCAAATAAGCATTGCCTTCCGCTTTTTCCGGGCAAAAGGCGCATTTGTGCCAGTAACAGCCGCGTGCTGCGCTGTAAGGTAGAATCAGGCCGGGCGATAAATATTTATTAAGCGGGAAACCATCGTAATCGGGCGGGGAATTGTTTGAGCCGTTTTTAACGTTCAGAATCTCCAGCAATTTTTTTTCTCCCGCGCCTTCCACCATGTAATCCACAAGGCCGCGAAAAATATTTTTGCGCGCGCCGAGTTTGATCCATGAGGTAATCAGAGATCCGCCCAGAATAATTTTTTGCCGCTGCTGAATTTGTTTGATAAAGCCGATCATGGCAAAAGTGCAGAGAGCCTGGCTGAGATAGTTCATGGAAAAACCGATAAAATCAGGATTGCTTTCCAGCGCTACCATCAGGCGATTTTGAAAGTAAGGATAGAAAGGATTGGCCTGTGGTTTTTCAGCTGCGGATATTAAGTCGGAACTCTTTACAGGGGATAAATTTTGATCGTGATAATCGGCAAGCGATAGGTCAACGTGCCATGATTTAGCCGCCACATTTAAAAGATGGTTAATATCCATAACTGCCCGCTGATATCGGCTTTGGTTTTGATAAGTGTCTATATTTCGCAACGCGGCAAGATTTCTTTCCAGATTTTTTATCGCACGCGTTGTCCAGCGGTCTGCAGTTGTATTTTTATCGGAAGTATGCTTCAGCAAAAAGAGTATACCTTCAAGATTAGCATCAATAACATCATTTGAAATGCCGTTTTCATTTAGACAGGATGATAATTTAGCGATGCCGGCGGGCGGTTCTGAGCATTTGGCAACCGGCGGATGAATTAAAATTATTTTTGGTGACATAATTTACATATTTATTGTTAAATCTGTTTTATTTGTGAAACTCCAATTCCGAAAGCGAATCGTATAGCCTAAAGGTCACACGTCGGAATTGGTAAGTTGAATACCGACGCTGTCGGGACAAAGCGGAGGGTATAATCCCCCGCAGCTTGCTGCGGAAACTTTTCCCAAAGCTTGCTTTGGGGTTCATACCCGTGATTTGTCTGCTACCCCTTTAGTATCTAATTATTGCTTGCGCAAGGCCAATTTTTACAGTTCAGATTTGCCACTTGACAGGTGACGATCTTTACGCAATAGTCACACCTGTTGAAAAAGCAGGAAGGCTGTAATAACGATCTTCTATTATTAAGACCATTGAATATTCGATATTATCTTTTGGTAATTTGTGAAAATTAATTTTTTTGACAATAGAGTTAAAATAATATTGGCTCTGGTTATCGCGTTATTTGTTACGCTTATAGCCGGCACAACATTTGCGGTGGAAAAATATCCGGCGTCACGGGGTGCTATCAATGATTTTGCCAATGTCATTGATCAGGAAAACGCCGCTAAAATGGAAGCCCTGGCGAGAGAAGTATTGCAGAAAACAGGCACGGCGGTTGTTGTGGCAACAGTTGACACTATAGGCGAGAATGAAGATTACAATCTTTATGCCAATGGTCTTTATCAAGCGTGGGGTATTGGGAAAAAAGGAGAAGATAAGGGTGTTTTAATCTTTCTTGCCGTCAAAGAAAGAAAAATCCGTATTGAAACAGGCTATGGTGTGGAAGGAATATTGCCGGACGGTTTAGTCGGTGAAATTCTGGATAAGTATGTTCTTCCTCTTCTTAAGGAGGGCAATTACGGCAAAGGACTTTATAACGCGATGTATGCATGTTCTGCCTACATTGCCAAAGAGGCCAATGTTCAAATAAGCGATTCGCCTGCGCCATACCGGACGATGGTCCGGTCAGGGAAAAGAAGCATCGGCATTTTTGAAATTATTATTTTCCTGATTGCGGCTGTGTTACTTTTAGGCACAAGAACGGGCAGGTCAATGCTACCCTGGTTGATGCTTATATTCTTGAGTGGAGGCCGTGGCGGTGGTGGCGGCGGTTTCGGTGGCGGGTTTGGCGGATTTGGCGGCGGTGGAAGCGGCGGCGGCGGAGCCGGCCGTAGTTTTTAATCACGGGTATAAAACCCAAAGCAAGCTTTAGGATTTTATACCCTCCGCTTTGTCCCGACAGCGTCGGGATTCAACTTACCAAGTCCGATGCGCCTATAGTGACCTTTAGATTATACGCTTTCGGACTTGGAATTTCAGCAATAAATTTTTAGGGTGAATAAAATGTCAAAAATACCGAATAAACCACAGGATGTTTTTGTTCCTTTAACTCAAGACTATCTGAAAGTATTCGGCAGAGATCTGATTTCTCTTATTCTTTACGGGAGCGCTGCCGGTGGCTCTTATGTAAAAGGAAAATCGGATATTAATCTGCTGGTCGTTGTTACGCCGGAAGGCATCAAAAGGCTGGAAGATTCTTTGTCCACGGTTAAACATTGGAGAAAGTGCCGTGTGTCTGTGCCACTTATTATGACAAAGGCGTTTATGGAGAATTCTCTGGATTGTTACCCGATAGAATTTTTGAATATGAAAAAAAGCCATATTTTAATTTATGGCGAAGATGTTTTGGAACAATTAAATTTTAAGCCGGAAGATTTACGTCTGCAAATTGAGAAAGAATTGAAAGGGAAGCTGATTTTGTTGCGCCAGGGTTATCTGGAAACGGAGGGGAACACGAAGCAGTTGAAACAGCTTGTCAGCCGGTCATTTACGGCTTTTATTTCCATATTCAATGCTCTGCTTTATTTGAAGCAGAAATTGGCGCCGCAGAAGAGACGCGATATAATAAAAGAAGTGGCTAAACTTTTTGCGGTTGATGCGGAAGTATTTTTAAGTTGCGCCGACATTAAAGAAGGTGTGGATAAGCTCTCCGGCGAAGAAGTCGCGGATGTCTTCAAAAAATATCTGCACGAAGTCGAAAAGATTTGTAACATCGTTGATGTTTTATAATTTATAAACTTAACATAATGCAGGAGGTAAAAATGGATTCAAAAAAGAAAACTTTAATCATCGTGCTGGCAGTAATTGTGTTTTTGGCTATCGCGGCTTATTCTTTTTTCGCGGGCAATTACAATAAATTTGTCAAGTTGGATACGGCAATAAAAAGTTCTTGGGCGCAGGTGGAAAATCAATTACAGCGACGTTATGATCTGATTCCCAATCTGGTGGAAACTGTAAAGGGTTACGCCAAGCAGGAAAAAGATGTTATGGTGGAAGTGACCAACGCCCGCGCTAAAGTCGGCGGCGCCGGAACTGTTCCCGATAAGATCGCGGCAAATAATGAATTGTCCGGCGCATTGAGCAGAATGCTTTTAGTTGTGGAGAAATATCCCGATCTGAAATCCAATCAGAATTTCATGCACCTGCAGGACGAGTTGGCGGGAACGGAAAACAGAATCGCCGTGGAGAGAATGAGATACAACGAAGCGGTAAAAATTTATAATCAGACAATAAAATCATTCCCGGCCAATTTACTAGCCGGTATGTTTGGTTTTAAAGAAGCTGTATTCTTTGAAGCGCCGAAGGAAGCCAAAGAAGCAGTAAAGGTTAAATTCTAGCCGCGAATTTAATTTGTGATATTTTATTGTTGAAACTCCAATTCCGAAAGCGTATAACCTAAAGGTCACTATAGGCGTAGCGGAATTGGTAAGTTGTAATGAGACTCAAACTTTAAAAGCTAAGTACATTAAAGTTTGTTAGTCGAATTATCCAATAGCCAAAGGCTATTGGGAACAATCCCGCGAAGCGGAGGGTTTAATACGTCACAGCCTGCGTTGGGGTTCATACCCGTGATTCACCCCTGAATCTTTTTTAATATAAGGTTCAGGGGTGATTTTATTTATAGAAAGCTGTCTTCCACACGCCGTTTTCACTTAAAATGCGGGACGGTTCATCAGGCTTTGGCGGCCTTTTATAATCTTTGATACTGTATTCTGGATCGTGCGGTAATTTTAGGATATTCCCTGCCAATTGCGGCAGAATGGGATAGATTGTTTTTGTTTTAGCCGCGGAGAAAAGCTCATCAATATCTCTAAAGGCGGATAACTCTTCTGTTGTTTTTAATGTGGGCGGCATTAAAATAATTTCTTTTTGGCGATTCATTTCCAGCGCGTTTTGAGGCGTTATCCAGAGAGATTCCGCAAGTTCCATCGCATCGGCCACAGGGGTTTGGCCGGGCGGCAATTTGGCCAGAAAAAAACGGGTGCTAAATCTCTTTTTTACAAATTCCGGCGTAATCCAGTGAGAGTAAGGAATCAGCGCTTCAGGGAAAAATGAAATTTCTTCTTTTCGGACAATTTCCGCCAGTGTAATTTGAAAGGCGTTAAGCTGAATTCTATATTGATTAAATTTTTGAATAGTTTCTTTGTTGTTTAATAAAATATAATTGCCGATAGTTTTACCGCCTAAAAGAATTCCAGTCTCTTCGAAAGTTTCCCTGATAGCGGCGATAAAAAATCCCAGTGCCTTTTCTCTTGGCAGGCTTTCGTCCCGCAAAAGTCTTCCGGGATGAAAAACATCAGATGTCTTGATATGTTGTTCAAGATGAGGATCGCTGTCGGCTTCTTCGAGTTGTCCACCGGGGAAGACATACGCGCCGGCCATGAAATTCTGATTCTGATGCCGCCGCGCCAAAAATATTTCCCAGTGACCGGCTTTCGATGGCCGAATTAAAATCACGGTTGCCGCGTTTTTCAAAACAGTTTTACTTGTCGTTGAATTCATAAGGTTTCAGAAGAAGTTTATATTCTTCTTCTGCTGTAGTTTCAATCTCTATTGAATATTTTTTCGATTCCGCCAACCGCGAGACATTCTCTTTGGCCACGTTGCTGTCCACCAAAACAGTAATTTCCCCTTTTGGATTATTTTCCATAGCTTGTTTTGTTTTTACAACAGGTATCGGGCAGCCAAATCCACGCGCATCTATTTCAGTCATAAAATAACTCCATTATTTATTTTTATTTGCCCAGTACATAGGGAATCGCCTGCACGATCTGGCAGATTTTAGTCGCTGGTGTCGCCCGCGCGTATTTCCCTGCTTCGCGATTAGCTTTTAGAGCGGTGATTGCGGCTTCGCGATGTTTCCATCCCGCGTCAATCAGAGCGCCTGCCATGCCGCTGATGGTATCTCCTGTTCCGCCTATTGCTTCCAGCGCCGGTATGTCCGGCTCAGAAATTGTAAAGATAATTTTACCGTCTTCAACAACGTGGTCGGTCGCGCCTTTTATGATTAAAGTTTTAGCCGCGTTTTTTTGCTGGTACGCGGCGGTGATTAATTCTTGCGTTTGGGCAATCTCCGCGCTGAAGAGGTGCCTGCTGATGTAGGCTGGATGGACGGCGTCTGTATCAGCCAGAAAAGCCATTTCACAAAGATCCGGCGTAAATATATCAAATAAAGGAGCCAGTCCCGCCGCTTTTGCTGCATACATCGAAGAAGCGTCCGCGATCATAACCGGCATTTTT
>JAPLJP010000186.1 GCA_026388535.1 Deltaproteobacteria bacterium
TTTTGAATTAAAATTATGAAAAATGAACAAGCCGGGCTTTATATTCACATTCCTTTTTGCCTCAGCAAATGCGTCTATTGCAGCTTTTACTCGATCAAATCAGTCAATCTTATTCCCGAATATATTGCCGCGTTAAAGAAAGAAATAAAATATTACAGCAATATTTTATCATCATTTGACAGCATCTACATCGGCGGCGGCACCCCTTCCCTGCTTTCTTTTGGGCAGATTGAAAATATTATTTCTACGGTAAATAAATATTTTGATATTGACCAAAAATCCGAAATTACTATGGAAGTCAATCCCGGCGATGTGTCGCTTGAATATTTTCAGGCGGTGCGCAAGTCGGGAATTAATCGTCTGAACATCGGCGTTCAATCATTCGATGATAAGATTTTAAAATTTCTGGGACGCAGGCATTCAAGCAAAGAAGCGATTGCCGCGATAGAGGCGGCCAGGCAGGCCGGATTTGATAATCTGGGAATAGATTTGATTTATGGAATTCACGGTCTGAGCATTAAATCATGGAAAAACACTTTGCAAAAAGCCGTTTCTTTCTCTCCCGAACACATTTCCTGCTACCAACTTTCACTCTATGATAGAACACCTCTATATAAAAAATATTCTTTGAATGGCTGGGATCTTCCCAATGAAAATACGGAACTAAGATTATTTCTCGCCACGGCAGAAGAGTTGGAAAATGCCGGTTACATTCACTATGAAGTTTCCAACTTTGCCCGTAAAGAAAAATTAAAATCCCAGCACAACCGGAAATACTGGCAGCATACGCCTTATTTAGGCTTGGGACCCGCCGCGCATTCCTTTTTAGAAAATAAGCGCTGGTGGAACAAAGCCGTGGTTAAAACTTACTTAAAAGAAATTGCCGACGGGAAAATGCCGGTGGAAAATACAGAAACACTTTCCGCGGAACAACTGCAACTGGAAGCACTGTTTCTTGGACTGCGCACCAAAGCAGGCATTGATTTGAAACGCTACAAAACGAGATATGGCGCTGATTTGCTCGCGGATAAAAAAATCATCATTGATGCACTGATTAAAAATAAACTTGTTGAATTAAAGAGTGGATTTTTGCGTCCGACGCGCGCGGGAATGGCTATCGCTGACAGCCTGGCACTTATCTGATCAAGAACGGATTATGAGCTAACTATCGAATTAAGCAGTAGAGTTACGGAGCGCAACGTAGTAATCCAACATCTTAATCGATTATTTTCATAACGTTCCTTTTTTATGCTAATGTCTATATAAGCTCCACCCATATTTTTGCACCTGGGGAGTGATAAAACAGTTCTCCCTCAAGATAAACTTTCAGCAATAATTTATGATATCCAAGAGCAAAATCCGAGATAGGTATACGGGCATTAAAACCACTGTGCGAAAAATCCGGATTATTAAAATGAGTGGCAACATCTTCACGTTTGTCACCGTAATGAACAGAATAATCTTTGCCACCTAAACTTATTCGTATATTCTTTATTTTGTTTGTGCTTGCAACCCAGCCTTCAACGAAAATACTATTCTTCTCATGACTTATATTTACATCTAAAACATGATCATTTTTATAAGGCTTTATATAATTAACGTTGTCAATGAAACCATATACAGAATCCTGATTTTGACACCATCTGCCGATATCAGCGCTTGGTCCCACAGTTTGATATACAAGTAATATGCTAGCACAGAATATTCCCAATACTGAGTGGGATATCGTTATGGTGAAAAGGTTGGGATATTTATTATAAGTACCCGCCCATACAATGCCCGCGACAAAACAGAATATGATTAGCGGAGGCGTCGGAATATGTATCACGGAGAAAGTTAATGCTGAAAAAAAGATAGCAATATTTGTATGAGGGGAAAATATATTTCTGTAACGTCTGAAAAAGAAAGCCAGAAAAAGATATTGTTGGCATAACACCCCGAACGGGTAGGTAACAAGATTTCTCCAGAAAGAATGATCTTTATAAAATAAATTGTTTACCGGGAAATAAAACTGCCATATTACATACAAAACCGGAATAGTTATTGATGTAAAAATAAGCAGTATTTTAAAAGAGCCATGCCAGTTGTCCAATCTAAAGCCGAGGTCTTTGAAACTTTTCTTATTATTAAAATCTGAGTAAATTAAAAATAAAAGGATTGGTATTGCGGAAAAAACTTTTATCCATTGAGAATGCAGAGGGTATATTAACCATAAATAACCGAAAATAAATATAATTCCGGCCAATACTTCTAATGACGATTTGATTTTTTGTGACATATATTCACTTTTCTTCTTGTCTTTTGCTAAAAGACCATCTCATACACGGCATAATACCAACGCTCACGGGGAGGCATTTGTGCACGCCTTTTCCATGTAGTCATCTGTTAGTGCCCTTTATACCTCATACGCCATAGCAAGACTGAAGATAATACATCTGTCATTTGAATATTATTGTTAAACGTTTATCTTATCGTGATAGAGCGAATTTTATTTTCAAGATGTTTTTTGATTTCCTGAAATTTTTCATCCGGAAAAGATTTTTCATTTAGAAATTTTTTCTCCAGAACTTTTACTGGCACAAATTTCTGTAAAAAATAACTTTTAGCACCGAAAATCAGCTTAGCAATTTGCAGAATATCTTTCTCCTCAAGCTGGGACTCCACAACGGTCGTACGAAATTCATATGGGATTTTTGCTTTTAAAATAAGCCTGATACTTTCTTTGATCAAATTAGCATTTACCGTCACTTTGACTATGTTCTTGTATTTTTCCAAAGGCGCTTTAATATCCATAGCAATAAAATCAAGTAGTTTGTTATCAAGAAGAGTCTTTATAATCTTAGGTTGAGATCCGTTAGTATCCAGCTTGACGGCAAATCCCATTTTTCTTATTTGTTTGATAAAGTGCTCTAAATCATCCTGGATAGTCGGCTCGCCACCGGTTATTGTAACGGCATCAAGCTTTCCCTTTCGCGTATTAAGAAAGTCCAGAACTTCGTTTTCTTTGATACAGGGTTTAAACAAGTGCGGATCCACTAATTCCGGATTATGGCAATATGGGCATTTAAAATTACATCCCTGTACGAATATTATAGCGCAAATCAATCCCGGATAATCAATAAGTGATACTTTTTGCAAACCGCCAATTTTCATTTTGCCTTTTCCTTAATATTTTAAACGCAGCAACACATTGTTAAAAAACGATTTTCACTATTTTTATTTCTTTGCTTATTTAAATTGGAATACCTGCCGCGAATCAAACTCTTCCTGCTTACCTTTATTCCACTGTTTAACCGGCCGTAAATAACCAACCACGCGGGAATAAACCTCACAGTCATCAGCACAGGTTGGACATTTTGCCTGTTCACCTTTTATGTATCCGTGTGACGGGCATACGCTAAAGGTGGGAGTAAAAGTTATATAAGGCAAATGATAATTAGAACAAATCTTTTGAACCAGTCTCTTTACCGATTGGGGATTATCAATTCTCTCCCCGGCAAAGGTATGGAACACCGTACCGCCGGTGTATTTTACCTGAATTTCATCCTGCAAATCCAGAGCTTCAAAGACATCATCAGTATAGTCTACCGGCAATTGCGTGGAATTAGTATAAAACGGCTCCGCGTTTTTCGATTTGTTATCACTGGCGGTGATAATTTCAGGATATTTTTCTTTATCAATTTTGGCCAGACGATATGATGTCCCTTCCGCCGGCGTAGATTCCAAATTATAATTATTGCCTGTTTCCTTCTGGAAACTTATAAGCTTTGTTCTCATAAAATCAAGAACCTGTTTCGTGAAGGCCTGACCTTTTTCCGAAGCAATGTTAATGCCCAGTAAATTCAAACATGCTTCATTCATTCCGACAAGCCCAATGGTGGAAAAATGATTTTTCCAGTATTCATTGAATCGCTCTTTAACACCCCGCAAATAATACTTTGTATAGGGATAAAGATTTCCGTCCGTGAATTTTTCCAGAACTTTTCTTTTTGTCTCCAGGCTTTCCTTGGCCAGTTCCATCAATTTTTCCAATCGCTGCAGAAAATCTTTCTTGGACTTGGCCAGATAAGCAATGCGCGGCATATTTATTGTAATAACGCCGATGGAACCGGTCAGCGGGTTGGAACCAAACAATCCGCCGCCTCTCATTTCCAATTCACGGTTATCGATGCGCAAGCGGCAGCACATACTGCGGGCGTCTTCCGGATTCATGTCGGAATTGATGAAGTTGGAAAAATAAGGAACACCGTACTTCGCTGTCATTTCCCACAAATCCTGTATATTAGGATCATCCCAGTCAAAATCTTTAGTGACGTTATATGTGGGAATCGGAAATGTAAAAACTCTTCCTTTGGCATCACCCTCCGCCATAACCTGCAAAAAGGCCTTATTAAAGAGGTTCATTTCTTTCTGAAATTCTTTATAGGTCTCGTTTTGCGGCTTACCGCCGATGATCACATTCTGATCTGAATAATATTTGGGAACGGTTACATCCAGCGTTACGTTGGTAAACGGCGTCTGGAATCCTACTCTTGTCGGCACATTAATATTGAAAATGAATTCCTGCAATGCCTGTTTAATCTCTTTAATAGTCAAATTATCATAACGGATAAATGGCGCCAGCAAAGTGTCAAAATTGGAAAAAGCCTGCGCTCCGGCTGCTTCTCCCTGTAAGGTATAAAAGAAATTAACCACCTGACCTAAAGCGCTTCGCAAATGATTGGCCGGCTTGCTCTCCACCTTGCCGGACACACCCTGAAAACCCTGCATGAGCAAATCGTATAAAT
>JAPLJP010000093.1 GCA_026388535.1 Deltaproteobacteria bacterium
ATCTTCTCTCGATATAGTAATTAACAGTTTAAGTTACGAAAACAATATAATTTTAATCATAGGAGAGGCAAAAAAGACTGATGATATCTCCGCGGTCAGAAATGAGCTTTTAAAATCCCAATATTTCAAGGATGTAACCATGGGCTCGGCCAGCCTTGCCAAAGACGGCGGCAAAGTAGACTTTAATCTAAGGATTGAACTTAAATGATCAAAACATTCTGGGACAAATTAGACGCAAAACAGCAAAAACTAGTCGCCGGAGCGGCAATTTTCGTTTGCATCGCTTTGATTCTGGAAATCGTTGTTTTTCCTTTCTGGGGAGTTAAAGCAAAACTGGCAAAAGCGATACAGGTCAATCAGAAAAAATTAAATGAAATAAGCAGACTCGACGCCGAGTTTGCTTCGCAGGAAGCGGCAATGGCGAAAATAAAGAGAGCTGTTTCGGCGCGCGGCGCTGATTTTACCTTATTCGCCTATCTGGAAAAAAAGGCGACGCAGGCGAATGTCAGGGGAAGAATCAAACAAATGAATTCTTCCCGCGGAGTACAATCCGCCTCTTTTGAAGAATCGCTTATTGATATGAAACTGGAGAAAATCACCATCAAGCAGCTTACCGACTTTTTATATTTTGCCGAATCACCGGCGGACTTGGTGAGGGTTAAAAAAATCATCGTAAACAAAATGAAAGAAAGTCCGGAATACTTAAGCGCGCAGTTGCAAATATCTTCTTTCCAGAAACTTAACCGATAACAGAGGATAAACGGCAAGATGAGCCTACTGAAGAAAAAAGTTTTATGGTTTACGCTCTACGGAATATTTATTACCGTGGTGTTTTTATATCTGCTTTTCCCTTCTGCTCTTGTCCAGAGCAGGCTGGAAGAAGATTTCAATTCGCCTGATTTTATCTTGAAGATGGAATCGTTGCAGCCTTCCCTGCCTTTGGGTTTGAAGCTGAAAAACGCAACCTTAAGCTCAGGCTCGCCGGCTAATATTTACTTTCAGGGTGATTCGCTCGATTTGCAGTTTAATCCGGTAAGTTTTTTTCAAAAAAACAAATCTATAGGACTGAGCGGCAGGGCTTACGGCGGCGATTTTGACGGACGCGTTGGTCTTTCTTCACTGTCTAAAATTTATCCGCCCGTGGAAGGAAAACTAAAATTTAAAAATATCAATCTGGCTGGATGCGCTTTAATTAAAACATTGCTGGCAAAGGAAATTACGGGCAAAGCAAAGGGCTCTATGACTTACACTTCTGCCAAAGAAATCAGCGGCAACAGTTCCGGAACAATCTCTATTTTCTTAACAAAGGGAACTTATCCTTTAGCCGAACCCTTTCTGGGATTAAACCGGATCGAGTTCGATCGCGGCGAAATACAGGCGCAGTTAAAAAACGGCAGTCTGAAGATGGAAAAGCTGGAAATATCCGGTCCGCAGATAAATTGTTTCTTAAAAGGTGAAATAACGCTTACTGACACTTTTAAATTGAGTCAGCTTAATTTAAACGGTGTGATGGAAATCTTGGGGCAGAACAAGGCAAAAATGAATGTCACTATCAGCGGAACACTGGCGGATCCTATATTCCGCTATATTTAAATGGTAAAGATTATGCGGCTTGAAATAACACAATTTATAAAAGAATGGCTTGGCCGGATGAAAAATAACAGCGCCCTTCCAGCAATCGATATTACTTTATTGAGGCCGTTTTTAATTTTGCTGGCAATAACAATATTATCTTTCGAGACAACTGATCTTTTTTACAAAATTATCGACTTCTCTCTGACACAACAAACCGCCGCTGTTAAAAACAATGTTTCTTCGTCTGTCATTACAGATAATTCCCGGCATAGTCAGCTTCAGGATTATGGAATCATCACCGAACGCAATCTATTTCTTTCAACCTTGAAAGCAGTCAGCGACAACCTGTCGGAAGGAGGACTTCTCGACTCCGATCAGAAATTTATGGACATTGATTTGAAAGGCACGGTGGCCTGTAATTCTTCTTTCGGCTTTATTTTTATTGAAGAACGCGGCAGTCACAAACAGAAATTATACCGGCTGGGAGACAAGATCGGCTCGGCCAAGCTCATCAGAATAACGCGTAATACGGCAATCTTAGAAAGCGGGGGACGGGAAATAACGTTAAAGATAAAAGCGACTATGGAAGGTTCGCTGCTCCCCAATTCACCGGCGGCGGGAAGAAGCGGCGCTACCCCCAGAAGCATGGCTTTGAGTAAAAAAACGGTAAATGAAAATCTAAATGATTTGAAGTCAATAATGAACCAGGCTGTCGTTCGTCCTTTTTTAAACGAAGGTGTGCAGGACGGATATATTATTTCCAATATTGCCCCTAATAGTCTTTACGAAAAGATGGGATTGCAAAACGGTGATATAATAATAGACATAAACGATAAACCGATGCAAAGCGCCGATAATCTTCTGCAGATGGTAAATTTAATGCAGTCCGGCAGCAGCATCACACTGAATGTCAGAAGAAACGGCAAAATCGACGCAATTAATTATTCTTTTTACTGATTGAACAAGGGGAATATAAAATAACATGTACGCCGCTTATTTTGGTTTAAAAGAAAACCCTTTCAGCTTATCGCCGGAACCGCGCTACCTGTTTATGAGCGAACAGCATCGCGACGCGTTAAACTGTCTGATTTACGGCATTAAAGAAAAAAAAGGGTTTGTTTTAATTTCCGGCGGCATCGGCACCGGAAAAACCACAATTTGCCGCAGTCTGCTTGCATCTCTGGATGATTCTGTGGAAACGGCTCTGATCTTCAACACAACTATCTCCGACCTGGATTTGCTGGAAACGATTCTTGGTGAATACGGCGTCACCATCGAAAACCAGCCTAAAACCAGAAAGAATTATGTTGACGCCTTGAATGACTTTCTGCTTCGTAATTTTACCGCCGGAAAAACAGCGGTGCTTTTGATTGACGAAGCGCAGAATCTGTCTCATGGAGTTCTCGAACAGATACGAATGCTTTCCAATCTCGAAACCGAAACGGAAAAACTCCTTCAGATAATCTTAATTGGACAGCCGGAACTGAATAATACTCTAATACTGCCGGCGCTTAGGCAGTTAAATGAAAGAATCACGGTAAGATACGATCTAAAACCCTTGTCGCCATTGGAAGTAAGCGATTATATCCAGCATCGTTTGACGGTCGCGCAGGGTCCCGGCTCGCTTAAATTTACAAAAGGAGCATTTAATCTTATCTATACTTTCACAGAAGGCATACCCCGCCGGATTAACGCTCTCTGCGACCGGGCGTTATTGATTGCCTTCACAAAAAATGTAAGTAAAATTGACCGCAAAATTGTCAAACTGGCCGTTCACGATATCGGCATTAATTATTTTCAACAAACAATAAGCCGCGGCAAAAAAATATGGTCGCGCCTGACAACCTGACTGACAATGTAAGTCCTTGACCAAAGGAGTATTATGAGCTACATAAATGACGCCTTGCAAAAGGCGCAAAAAGAGAAGGAATCACGCTATGTAGCCTATGGAAATATCGTTTCGGCATCCAGGAAAAAACTTAACCGGCCGAATAGATGGCTTTCCATAACCGGGATATTGATTGTTTTTTTCTGGGCGGCGGGAATCACCGCTGTGCTGTACTGGCCTGAAGATAAAAAGATATCGGCGGCGTCAGTTGCAGCGCCGGCTGTGGTAAGTGTTACTCCGGCAGAACCGCAAACCGCCATCGAAACCATAGCGAAGAAAGAAGAGAAAACCGGATTAAAAACGAAAACTGCCCCCGCAGAAATTAAAGTTAAACCGGAAATCGCTGATTCCGGAATTATTTACGCAAAAGCCTTTCAAAAACATAAGGAAGGAAAACTGGAGGAAGCCAAAAGTCTATATAAAAAAGTTATTGAAATTGACCCGCGAAATATTCAGGCGTTGAATAATCTGGGCGTGATTTATATGACGAAAAAAGCGTACAAATGGGCTATCATGCGTTTTAATGACGCTATCAGCATTAAACACGACTATCCCGATGCCCATTATAATCTGGCCTGTCTTTACGCTCAGAGAAATGATGCGGCCAGAAGCCTGTTTTATTTGAAGAATGCCGTCCAGTTTAACCCGGAAGTAAGAAAATGGGCGGAAAATGACGGCGATCTGCGGGTTATGGCTGATTTACCTGAATTTAAAAAATTACTGGAGAAGAAATAAAAACAAAATGAAAATTTCGCCTTCTTTTTTATTAAAACCTTGTCTGTTTTCATGCGGCATTATCGCGCTGATTATTCTGCTTTGCGCCGGGGGAACGGCATTAGCGGCCCGTGTTGCCGGCGCCGACGAAAATGTCAACACATCAACCGTGCCGGCGGATACCATTAAAAAAACCATTAACCTGCCGCCGACCGCTCCGGCGGATGTCATAAAACAGACCACTCCTCCCGAGGATCAGGCAAGGAAAGTTAAAACAGGCGACGCGACACAAATACTTCAGGAAATAAAAGAAGAAAAAGCGCCATCCCACCCTGTGAAAAAAGAAGAATCCAAAAGATATGTAACACTTGATTTCGACAATGTTGATATAAACGTGCTGGTAAAGTTCGTCAGCGAACTAACCGGAAAAAATTTCATTATTGATGATAAGGTCAAGGGCAAAGTCACCATAATATCTCCCAAGAAAATTCCCATTGAAGACGTCTATAAAGTCTTTCTTTCTGTTCTGGAAGTTAATGGATTTACTGTCGTCCCCGCGGGGAATATGACCAAGATCATTCCCGCTGTTTCAGCGCGGGAAAAGAGCCTGGAGACCAGGCTAAAAAATGAACTTGCCACCCCGGAAGACCGCATGGTCACTCAGATAGTTTCATTGGAGCGCGCCAACCCCGATGAAATAAAACGTGTTCTGGATCCGATTATTTCCAAGTCCAGTTCGGTGCTTTCTTATCCGCCT
Source organism: Deltaproteobacteria bacterium (assembly GCA_026388535.1). GTDB lineage: Bacteria > Desulfobacterota > Syntrophia > Syntrophales > Smithellaceae > Smithella. The sequence continues at coordinate 4,935 of JAPLJP010000093.1, forward strand.
GCGGGAATTTTGGTAATTACCGACTATCTGTCCAACATCAAAAGGCTGCAGGAAATTATATCCGCCCTTGATATTGAGGGTGCCGGAGATCAGATATCCTATATTCCGCTCACCAACGCTTCCGCCTCGGAAGTGGTGAAATCATTGACAACGATTTTTCAACAGCGCCGCGCCAACGCGACGGCCATAAAAGTCGTCCCGGATCCCCGGACTAACTCAATTATAATTCTGGCAAGCGGCGCGGATACGGAAAATGTGCGCAAACTTGTTGCCTTTATGGATAAAGACGTGCCCCGCGGTGAATCCAATATTCAGGTTTACCGCCTGCAAAACAGCCTTGCTGAAGATCTGGCGAAAGTTCTCAACAGTATTATCAAGGATAGCGGTACAGCGTCAAGCACAGCGGCTGGTACGGCGGTGCAAAAAGCGCTTGCCCCGGTAGTTTCTAAAAATGTCCAGGTTGTCCCGGATAAGGCAACCAATACTTTGGTGGTTATGGCTGAAAGAGAGGATTATAAGATTCTCGAAAATATTATCAAACAACTCGATGTGCCGCGGCCCATGGTCTATATTGAAGCTTTGATTATGGAAGTCAATGCCAATAAAGCTTTTAATCTGGGCGTAGAATGGCGCGGTCTGACCGATACAGGCAAAGTCTCCGGTGTTGATACAGGACAATCGGCGGCTTTCATAGGCTCCGGCGGCGCGGGTACGACTACGAATCCCGGCGGCTATAATATCCTTAGTGGTTTAACTACAGGAACTGCAGCTGCTTTTCCCGGTGGTTTCTCCATGGGCATTGTCGGCGCCGGCATTACCATTGGCGGCATCTTATTTCCGAACATAGGTGCAGTCGTTCAAGCCTATAAAACAGATTCGGAAGTATCTATTCTTTCCACACCGCAGATTATGACACTGGATAATGAAGAAGCGGAAATAAACGTCGGCTCCAATGTGCCCTATATTACTCGTCAGGATTCGACTACAACATCCGCCTCATACCCGGTTAATTACAACACATATGAATACAAAGATGTCGGCGTCGTCCTGAATATCACGCCGCATATCAACGAAGAGAATTTTATTCGCCTGAAAATATCACAGCAGGTCACCAAAGTGACTTCCTCCAGTACATCTGCAACACCGACAACTTTAAAAAGAACAGCAAAAACGACCGTAGTGGTCAAGGATAATGAAACTATCGTTATCGGCGGCCTGGTGGGAGACAGCACACAGGACAACACTTATAAAGTACCCCTGCTGGGCGATATTCCCATCTTGGGCTGGTTTTTTAAAACAAATTCAACTTCCCGGGAAAAAACAAATTTGTATGTATTTCTGACGCCGCATATCGTCCGCACTCAGCAGGATGCCGCAAGCCTTTATCAGGAAAAAAGAGAAACAATGGGAAACGTGGTGGAGGGAGTCATCAAATTAAACGAAAAGAGACCGGAGGCCAATTCGCCAGGCGCGCCAATTCCTGTAGAAAATACAACACCGGCTAAACCCTAATTAAAGGCTCTGAGCGCTTATGTCTAAAATTCATACAGCCTTGAAAGAATCCGCCGGATCCGCCCGCGGCTCTTCCGCTTCCGATGAGTCTGTTTTTTCTTCCCTGGACAAAAAATTAATTGCCGCCGGAGTCGCCCCGGATATTCTTGCCGAAGTTCGCTCTCTGAAGGGAAATAACTCCGCCGGCTTCTTTGACCAGCTCATCCGTAAAAAATCAATTGGCGAAATCCATTTATTAAAAATAATGGCTGAGCACTTCGGAATACCCTTCTGGCCGGAACTGCCGATGGAGAGCATCAACATTGATTTCACGCAAAATATTTCCATTCAATATTTAAAGAAGCATAAAATTGTTCCGCTCATCACTTCCGGGGACGCGGTTATCGCGATAAACGATCCCGCGAATTTCCAGCCAGTTGATGACCTGCGGCGGCTTCTGCAGAGCCCGGATTTGCCGGTTATCCTTTCCTCACAGGACGCTATCATGGCGGCAATCAATATGGCTTACGATATGAGCCGCGCTTCCGCCAAAGACTATTTTGAGGAAATGAACGAATCCGCCACGGACGATCTTATTTCGAAAATTGATGAAACAGCAGATTTGCTCGACGAAACCAGCGACGCGCCGATTATCAAGCTGGTTAACCTGCTCGTTTCCGGCGCAATTAAAGACCGTGCCAGCGATATTCACGTCGAGCCTTATTCCGGCAATCTTAAAATCCGCTACCGCATCGACGGCATCTTATATGATATTTTGAATCTGCCCAGGCGGATTCAATCGCCCCTTGTTTCCCGCATTAAAATCATGGCTAAACTCAATATCGCGGAAAAACGCCTGCCCCAGGACGGACGTATTGAAATAAAAATAGCCGACCGTCTTGTTGATATCCGCGTATCGGTTATTCCCACGGCTTTCGGGGAAAGAGTTGTCCTGCGCTTACTGGACAAAACCGCTAACATTCTGAAGCTTGCCGATTTAGGCATGCACGATGAAAGAATCAAACTGCTCAATCGCCTGATTAAATCTCCTTACGGGATAATTCTGGTGACAGGTCCCACCGGCAGCGGTAAAACAACAACTCTGTATGCGGCACTTTCCACTATCAATCGACCGGAAATAAACATTATTACTATAGAAGATCCTATTGAGTATCAGATGGACGGCGTCGGACAGATTCAGGTCAATCCCAAGATTGATCTGACTTTTGCCGCTGGATTACGTTCTATTGTCCGCCAGGATCCCGACGTTATCCTGATCGGTGAAATCCGCGACCGGGAAACAGCGGAAATCGCCATTCAATCATCGCTAACCGGCCATCTTGTATTTTCCACTTTGCACACCAATGACGCCTCCAGCGCGGTCACGCGATTAATTGACATGGGTATAGAACCGTTTTTAGTCACCTCTTCTATTATCGCCATAATAGCACAGCGTCTTTTGCGTGTCCTTTGTCCGCACTGCAAAGAAGTTTATTTGCCGGACGAAGAATCCTTGTCCAATCTGGGATTGGACCAATCGGTATTGCGAAACAATACTTTTTACCGGAAAAAAGGCTGCAATATGTGCATGCAGACGGGATTTCGGGGACGAACGGCCATTTTTGAAATCATGATTGTTGATGATGAAATCAAAAAACTTGTCTTAAAAACATCCGATGCCAATCAAATCAATGAACTGGCACTGAAACAGGGCATGATCACTCTGCAGAAAGACGGTATCGACAAGGTACTGACCGGCATAACGACCACGGAAGAAGTACTGCGTGTAACGAGGTCGCTGAATCGCAAGGATGACATAGCTCTGGATGTTTAAGCAAGGCGTCATTCAAGTAAAAAAGGAATAAAAATGATTGAATTTTATAAAATGAGCGGCAGCGGCAATGATTTTATCATTATTGACAATCGCGATTTATCTCTGGATATCGGCGATTTATCCGCTTTCGCCCGCAAGGTGTGTAAGCGAAAATTTTCCGTGGGCGCGGACGGATTGGTCGTCATTGAACCTTCGGATAACGCCGATTTTAAATGGCGGTTTTTCAATTCTGACGGCTCTTTAGCGGAAATGTGCGGCAACGCCGCTCGTTGCACAGCGCGCTTCGCTTACATGAAAGGCATCGCCGGACAAAAGCTGTCCTGGGAAACCATCGCCGGCATTATCAGCGCGGAAGTGAAAGAAGACATTGTAAAGGTAAAACTTACCGATCCATCACCCGTGAAAGCAAAAATCCAAATAGAAGTGGACGGACAAAAATTTATACTGGATAGTATTGATACCGGTGTGCCCCACGCGGTTGTTTTCTCGGATGATCTTGATAACTACGACGTAAATAATCACGGACGCCAAATCCGCTATCATGAATATTTCTCTCCCCGGGGAACCAATGCCGATTTTGCCACTATTATCAACCGGCATAAAATCAGCCTGCGCACTTATGAACGCGGCGTGGAGAATGAAACGTTGGCCTGCGGCACCGGCATGGTGGCGGCAGCTCTGGCAGCAGCACAAAGAGGCCTTGTGGAATCGCCTGTAGAAGTTCTGGTTATGAGCGGCGAAACACTGCTAGTTTATTTCGAAAATCAAAAAGGCTTCTGGCGAGAGATTTACCTTGAAGGCAAAGTAAAAATGGTTTATCACGGGTTTCTTTTTGAGGAGGCTTATAAATCATGATTATGATATTACCCTCCGCTTTGCGGGATAATTCGGCTTGCAATCTTCAATTCGGGTTCCTTTTGAAGATTGAGCCTCATTATCAGGGATTGCTTTTTGAAGAAGCTTATAAATGATTAATGCCAACTGATTCTGAAGGAGATTAACGTTGAAAACAGCCGAACGATTGACGAAGATACCGCCATATCTGTTCATGGAATTGAGAAAAAAAATCAACAAGGCCAAGGCCGACGGGATAGATGTTATTTCTCTGGCTATCGGCGATCCGGTGGAGGCAACACCGGATTCGATCATTGATGAACTTTGCGCCACAGCACGTGAACCTTTAAATCATCGTTATCCGACTGATGAAGAAAAGGGTATGCTCTCTTTGCGCCTAGAATTGGCGAAATGGTATGAAAAACGCTACGGCGTCAGTCTTAATCCGGAAAATGAAATCCTGGGGCTTATCGGATCAAAGGAAGGCTGTCATCATTTCATTCTGGCGAGGGTCAATCCCGGCGATACGGTTCTAATGACCGATCCTGGTTATCCCGCTTATCGTGCGAGCATCCTGCTGGGCGGCGGCATTCCTTTTAATGTTCCCATCCTGCCGCAAAATAATTATCTGCCGGTATTCGAAGATATCCCGGCGGATGTCTCCAGAAAAGCGACCGCCATGTTCCTTAATTATCCGAACAATCCGACCGGCGCCTGCGCGACCCCGGATTTTTTGAATAAGCTTGTTGATTTCGCCCGTAATTATGACATTGCCATTTGCTACGACAATCCCTACAGCGAAATAGTCTTTGCCGGTCAGAGGCGCGTCAGTTTCCTGATGGCGCAAGGTGCGAAAGATGTCGGCATCGAACTTAACTCTCTTTCCAAACCATTTAATATGTGCGGGTGGCGGATTGGCATGGCCTGCGGCAATTCAGAACTCATCGCCGCTATCAGCAAGGTTAAAGAAAACACTGATTCGGGAATTTTTAATCCAATCCAGTTTGCCGGTATTAAGGCATTGCAAAAAGAAGCGCCGTTTATTGAAGAAATGCTCGCGTTGTATGGAAAACGCCGCGAGTTGGTGTTAAAAACATTGAAAAAAATCGGTATTGACTTCAACCCGCCGCGTGGTACATTTTACCTATGGGTGCCCGTACCCAAGGGGATGACCTCGCTGGAATTCACCAATCGCCTGTTTGATAAAACAGCGGTAGTCGTCGCCTCCGGTACGGCCTACGGGCAATACGGCGAAGGCTTTGTGCGAATATCGCTGACCGTCCCGGATAAGAGATTAAAAGAAGCGATGGAGAGAATCGAAAAGGAATTCGCAGGATAACACTGCAAAATGCCTGCATGCTGCGTTGCGCTGCATCTCTCGTCATTGCGGCGTACATATAAAGTACGCCTCATTCCTCGCGATTCGCGCGCCTTGCCTCCAGAACATTTTACAGCGTTATCAAATAAACTGGCAAGCTATGATGAAACAATTCAGCTGATTATTAAGGAGTCATCATTATGCGCACGTTGAAAAAAATCATCATCGGGTTGTTGATTTTTGTTGTTGTGTTGGGAATTGCCGGATTTTTTATCGCGCCGCCTGTTGTCAAACCGCTGATCATGAAAAAAATGTCTGAGGCACTTCACCGGAAAGCTTCAATTGACAAAATCAGCATCAATCCCTACGCGCTTTCCGTAACTATAAAAGGCTTTAAACTGGAAGATCCCGGCATGCAAAAGCCTTTTGTCGCCTTTGACCAACTTTACGTTAACGCCGATTTAATGTCTTCCATTTATCGCCGGGCGCTGATTCTGAAAAAAATCACTTTGAGCAATCCTTACGTGGGCATCTCCCGCAAAAAAGACGGCTCCTACAATTTCTCCGATTTGCTTCCCCGCGATGAAGATAAAACCAAGCCCGCAAAGGAAGAAAAACCATTTCATTTTTCGCTGAACAATATTCAAATTATCAACGGAAATATTGACTTTGAGGATGAACCCCAAAAAACCAATCATACAGTGAGAGAGATGAATTTCTCGATACCGTTTGTCTCCAATATTGAATACTATCTTACAAATTATGTTGAGCCGAAATTTAACGCTAAAATCAATGACAATAAATTTGAGCTTGTGGGCAAAACCCAGCCTTTTCTGACCTCACGCGCCACCAGTTTTGACGTGGATATTCAGGATCTGGATATTCCCTTTTATCTGAATTACATTCCCGCAAAAATGAACAGTCAGTTAAAATCCGCACGGCTGGACACTAAAATGAAAATCAATTTTATTGTCAACAAGGACAAATCTCCGTCTCTTACTCTTACCGGAGGCGTGACTTTAAGAAAAATAGTTCTTGATGACTTGCAGAACAAAAAAATTCTTCAGATGCCTTCACTGAGCGTTAATATAACCTCTGTTGAACCTTTTGTGCCGAATATCCATCTCGCTAAAATCGCTCTTGAATCTCCGGAACTGGTCATCCGCCGCGATAAGCAGGGCGAAATCAATCTGCTTAATCTGACAAAAAAACAAACGGAAAAACCAAGCAAAAAAGAAGAAGCGGCCGCCGCTCCCAAAAAGAAAACAGAGTTTAAATTCAAAGTTGATAATATTTTGCTGGAAAAAGCCGACATTACTTTTATTGATTCCCAGCCCTCTGAGCCCGTTACTGTCCATGTTTCGCCTCTCAGTTTCACGGCTGCAAATATTTCCACGGAAAAAGGGGCGCCGGGAAAAGTTGAGCTAAACGGCATTCTGAATAAAAAAGGCGAATTAAAAGCCGCGGGAACGCTGGCGTTAGAACCGCTCGGCGCCGATTTGCGGCTTGATTTAAAAAATATCAATATTAGGGATTTTCAATCTTACTTCACCGACAAAATAAAAATAGACGTCACACGCGGCTCGATTTCAACAGCGGGATATTTTTCTCTGACCAAAGACAAAAAAAATGAATCCGTCATTAAATACACGGGCAGTCTTTCCGTCTCCAATCTGGCAACTCTGGACAAGGCGCAATCCAATGATTTCCTGAAATGGAAAACACTTTCTTTAAATCAGATTAAAACCGGTTTTAATCCGTTCTTTCTTCATATCAATACCGTTTCTCTCTCTGATCTTTACGCTCGGATTATTATTAATCCTGATTCGACAATTAACATTCAGAATATATTAAATGATGAAGGAGAAAAAGACAGCGGGCAGGGCGGCGTTGCGGCCAAACCGGTGGAAAAGAAATCCGAGGAAACAAAACCCCGACAGAAGCCGGCTGACATTAAAATCGGCAAGGTAATATTTAAAGGAGGCAACATTGATTTCAGCGACAGAAAGATCAAACCGAATTACTCGGCAAACATGCTCGATCTGACCGGCAGCGTCACCGGCCTTTCGTCGCAGGAATTTTCCCGCGCCGATGTCGCACTCCAAGGCAACCTGGGATACGGATCCCTCATTGATATTGCTGGCAAAATTAATCCGCTGGGCAAAGATCTGTTTGCCGATATTAAAGTCAGTTTTCAGAATATTGAGTTGAGTCCCGTCACGCCATACTCAAATAAATATCTCGGATACCCTATCACTAAAGGCAAGCTCACTTTCAATGTGTCCTATCTGATTGATAAAAGAAAACTTAATTCCGAAAACAAGATTATTATTGACCAGCTAACCTTCGGTGATAAAGTGGAAAGCCCGGACGCCATCAAAGCGCCGGTAACGTTGGCCGTCTCGCTTCTGACCGACCGTAAGGGACAGATCAATCTGGATATTCCCGTAACGGGGAGTTTGGATGATCCGAAATTTAGCATCTGGTCTATCGTCTGGCAGATTATCGTCAACCTCATTACCAAAGCTGTTACCTCTCCTTTTGCCCTGCTTTCATCCTTAACCGGCGGCGGAGAAGAGCTTAGTTTTATTGAGTTTGATTACGGGAGCGCCATTGTCGGAGATGAAAGCCAAAAGAAAATAAATATGATAGGCAAAGCCTTGAACGATCGTCCCAATATCAAACTGGATATTGAAGGGTATGTTGACGCAGAGAAAGATAAATCCGATCTAAAGAAGGAAGAGCTCCACCGCCGGATTAAAGCGCAGAAAATCAAGGAAACCTCGGCAAAAGATGAACAGCAGACAGCCGTTGATAACGTAGTGCTTACAACGCAGGAATATGATAAATACCTTAAGCAGGTTTACCGTGCAGCGAAGTTCGCCAAACCGCGCAATTTTCTGGGAATGCAAAAAGATATTCCGCCCGCCGAAATGGAGAAATTAATGCTGACGAATATTGAAGTGACGGAAAGTGATCTGCGCCAGCTCGCCGCCCGACGCGCCCAGAACGTCAAAGAGTTGCTTCTTAAGTCCGGCGATATTGACGCCGGCAGGATATTTATTGTAGAAGCTAAAACTCTTGCTCCCGAGAAAAAAGAGAAAGTTAAAGACAGCCGGGCGAATTTTAAACTGAAGTAAATAATTAATGGATTGAGTCCTGATATTTCAGAACAAGTCCACGGAAGAGAGATTATTTTTTATGGAAATGGGTATCCTGGGGCTTCCCCAAAGCGGAAAAAGCACATTATTTGAAATAATGACCGGCGTTAAAAGCGGCCAGTCACACAACGAAACCGTCGTGCGCGGTCAGGCCTCGGTGCCTGATGAACGTTTCGATAAGCTTGTTGAAATATACAAACCGGTAAAAGTTTCTCCGGCCAAAGTTCCCTTTGTTGATGTGCATGCAGTAGGCGAGCATCCCTGGGAAGCAATCCGACAGAACTTAAGCGGCACAGACGCCATTCTGCATGTTGTAGACGGCTTTTCCCTGCCTGATGTGCAATTGAGTATAGAAGCCTACCGCAAACTGGAAGACGAGTTAATCCTTTCCGATTTATTAATTATTGAAAAAAAACTGGAGCGTCTGACTAAAACATCTAAAAAAGCACTCACGCCGCAGGATGTGGCGCAAAATGATCTTCTGCCTAAATTCAAAGAATGCCTGGAAGCGGGAAAACCGCTAAGAACTGCAGGGCTGATGCCCGCCGAAATTTTTACAATGCGTAGTTTTTCTTTCTGGACCATCAAACCAGAACTTATCGTGGTCAACGTGGCCGAAGATAATCTTTCCTTTGCCGACGCATTTTCCCAAGAGGCAAAATTAGAAGAACCGGTAATGGGAATTTGCTGCAAAATTGAAGCTGAATTAACCGGACTGGAACCAGCAGATAAAAAAGAGTTTCTGGATTCTATGGGTATTGCCGAACCTGCTTTTGGCCGAATTATCCGCGCGGCGTTTTCTCTTTTAGGACGCATGTCATTTTTTACCGTAGGCGAGGATGAAGTCAAGGCGTGGGTTATTCCTGTCCAAACCAAAGCGCCCAAAGCCGCCGGCGCCATCCATAATGACTTCGAACGCGGCTTTATCAAAGCCGAAGTCATGCACTATGATGATTTCATCGCGCATGGCGGTTCTGTAGCTCAAGTTAAATCAGCAGGGCGCCTACGCCTGGAGGGCAAGGAATATATCGTCCAGAACGGCGATATAATTACCTTCCGTTTCAATGTCTGAAACTAACGAAAAATCATTCTTCAGTAGTTGCCCAGTCTATAATAAGACTTCGCGACCACTGAACATCGCCATTATTTTTTGTTAAAAAGATGCATTTATGCACTAGTTGTGTGACAAAATGAAAAAGACAGTAACGACATATAGAAACAAAAAAAGAAAATGAAGAAAATATTATTCAAAATTCTATTAATAATGGTTCTATTAACAATGATTTTTATTTTACCATTATTTTATCCTTCGGGAATCGCGATTTATTTCAGACTATTTTTACTTTTTCTTATTATTGTTGAGAGTTTTAAGTTATTCAAAATTATTTTCATAGATATAAAGATTATCCACGGGGATGAACCCCAAAGCAAACTTTGGGTATCATACCCTCCGCTTCGCGGGATTGTTCAACTTACCCATTCCGCTACGCTTCGCTTTCGGAATTGGAGTTTCACGAATAAAATTATATCAAACTTAGGTACTGTTTTATTTTCAATTTTTGCAACCTTCATATTATTGGAAGCAATATTTATGTTTATTCCCAGATCGCACAGCGTTGATTACACATTAGCTTCAAAATTATGGTACGCAAAATACTGGAAGCCGATTAACTCATTAGGTTTTCGAGATGAAGAGCCAAGAAATAATAACCCCGTCATTTTATTCGTAGGTGATTCATTTACGACGGGTCATGGATTGAAGAGTGTAGATGATAGATTTTCTAATATTGTTGGAAATGAACTGAATAAAAAAGAGAGGAAATATACGGTTATAAACATAGGTAAAAACAACCTGGATTCGAAGGGTGAATATGACTCAATGAAGAACTTTCTTTACCTGACTAGAATTAAACCTGAAAAAATAATACTGCAGTATTTTGGAAATGATATTGAAAATGTTGCCATGAATAATGGAATTATATTTGATGGCTTTCGCCCACCTCCGGATATGAATAGGTTTTTAATACTAGTTGGTTCTGGTTCTTACTTCTTAAATTACGTTTACTGGTTATTTCCAAGAGAATATTTAAGTGTGCCATATATAACTTTTCTAACTCAAGCTTATAAAAATGATAGTGTATTATCAAGACATAAAAATGATCTTAGATTATTCGTGGATTATGCCAAGGAAAATTCTATACAACTTATTGTTGTAGTATTCCCACTTTTGAATGATGTTGAAATGAGTGATTCTTTGTACGGAAATAACATTGTCAGTTTTTTTGAAAATAACAATATAACCACCATAAATGTTTCCTCGCTAGTAAATGATCTTGCAGTATCAGAAAGAATAATTAATATAAATGACGGTCATGCATCCCCAAAAGTCAACAAGATAGTTGCTGAGGAAATTTTAAGAAAGTTGGAACAATAAAATGGAATTCTTAAAAGACATCTGGTTTTTCATGAAGGAACGTAAAAAATTCTGGCTGGCGCCGATAATCATAATATTGCTTTTGTTAGGGTTGTTGATTATATTCGGCGGCAGCAGTGCTGTATCTCCATTCATCTATACGCTTTTCTAATCCCGCGACTTGGAATACCATGGATCCAGCCGGGTGGGACTCCACTTAATGATTTTGAAAAAACATGGTCTGCAGGAACAGCTATAGACATTCCTATAATGTTTTATTATTGAAAATGAACAACGAAGTAAGCCGCATAGGCCGCAAAGGCCCAGCAGAAAAATAGAGCGATGACAACAGAACGGATTATTTTGTTCCGAAAGAAGGGCTCTGCTCCGGCGGCGATAAGTATCGCATAACAGGGAAGCAGACCAAGCGTGTAACTGGCTTTTGTTCCGCTGTATACCGGACGAATTATGTAAATGTTTATCATTACAACTAAAAACAGTGTTATCGTGCCTGCGGAAAGAATGACGGCATTTCTGTGAAAAGCCTCCTTGTTCAGCCATATTGATGCAACACCGGCGAGAATAAATATACTGGGCAGCAAGGCAAGCAGTGCTCCCGCGATCATAAAGTTTTGATTCCAAGGCATGAAGTCTATCAATCCGGAATTTAAACCATCCAACCATAACGTCGAATAGAACATATCCCAAAAACTTGTAACACCGGCATAAACAGGATAATCAAATGACTGACCGAAAGACATAATCTGCGACCATGTTCTATAGCCAGGATCTTGCCACCACTGCAACATTTGCGAGTGTTCTAATATTCCCGCAAAAGGATTTCCCAGCGCTATGTAGTTTCGAAAATAATACCAGCCAGCAATCAGCATGGAAACGCAGAAGGTTATAATTATAGGCTTCAATGTCAACTTCAAAGTTGCTTGGACTAAATTAGCGTGAAAAATCAGAACAATTATCAAAACAAGTGCGAACGGAACAGCGGTCATTTTGGAAAGAAGCGCCAATCCCCATACCAACCCCATAAGAACAAAATATCCTGTTTTTCGCTCTCTTTGGTCAGGCATAACAAGAGATACGCTTAAAAGAATCAGAAGGGATATAAAACACGCGGCAAGAGGTTCATTGCCCACAGACTGACATGCATATGTGTGAATCGGCAATAAAGAACCTGCAACTGTGGCAATGATCTGCAGATCCTTTCTTTGCGCAAACACAAGCCGAGCTATACGATATACTATCTCTATCTGCAAAAGTCCGCTAATAACAGGTATAATTCCCATTGTCTTAACGACCGAAGGGAAATCTATCCATTTTATCAGAAAAGCATAAAGCGGAGCGCTTAATATATAATTGAGCGGCGCCTGATACATTTGCCAGCCGTCAGAAGCCAGAGGAAGTGAGCCCTTTGTTACTATATAATCAATATATTGAATGTGACCCCATCCGTCAGTGCCCACCTGAAAATTAAGCTTGAACATGTTATTGATTGACAATATCGCCCATAAAAACAGCAATCCCCATCTGATATAAGACGGTTCCAGCCGCCATTTAATAATTTTCTGAACCTTATCCTCATAAAAACTGCCAAACATTGAGATGAGAAACATCATTATAAAAACAATCGCAAGATAAGGCGATATGGCGATAAGAGCCGAGACTGATGATGGAAATATTTTTGATACCTCAGCCTGTTTTATCCGCGAAGCGGGCACAGCTATCTTCCAATTTTTCCCGTCGGTTGACGCAAACCATCCTGAACCAGTCCGTACGGGTAATATGTCACTATACGCGATAACTGCAGGATAAGAATTTTCGCTCGTAACAATTATAAGGATTTCATGCGAACCGGCATTAACCGCAAAAGGCACCGCTATATCATGGGTCTTTTTCCAATGATCAAATTCATCAGCTGAAGAGAAGATATTGATACCGTCAAAAAAGATCTCATATCGTTTCAGTGCCTGCACAGCAATACGGGCATTACTAATTTTTTTGCTTGTATTAAAAACATATTTAAATCGGCATTGCGTCTTGCTTGCCGGCTTTGCTTCCAACTGAAATTCCGAATCATATTTGATCCACTGAGCCCCGGCGCGGTCGGTAAGGAGCAGTACATCGGAAGATTTCATATAGTGCATTATTCTGAATGCGCCCAGCACAATTACTGATATAACAACCAAGCCTGCTATAAAAAAAGGGTTCTTTAATATTTCAGAATATTTATTTTTGATCATCTGTCAGAGTACCTTTATTAAAATTTTGCAACACGGGATTAAGGCAATTATCATTATTTCAACTGACAATTCATCCGGCATAAATGAAATCATGCTTTTGCCAATGGGCGATATAATTATTCCAGCCAATAACCCTGGTTGATGACATATTTATGCTTATTGCAGTGAAGTATAGAAATATCGTTTTTATGTGTCAATGAAAAACTCTACATATAACCGAAGTATTAATCAGCTATAAAATCAATATTTTTAAAATTAGTTTTTCATTGACACATAATGTCGCCATCATATAGATTTGGCGGGCATAAATAAATATTTATCAAAATACTTTAATATGAATTCAAAAAATAATTCTATGCCGCTGACGGAAAACCAGATGACGAAAAAGGCCACCCTCTGGCCGTGGCTGGTCATTCTGGCCACAGTAACAGCATTGCCCTACATTCAAATGACATCCCACGAGTTCATCAACTGGGATGATTCATTCTATATTTATAATAATCCTATTGTCTGTGCCGGGTTAAGCTGGATCGGCATTGGTTGGGCGTTTATCACCGGCACGGCCTCTAACTGGCACCCTCTGACATGGATAAGCCATATGCTGGATTCCAGTCTTTTTGGCCCCACACCCCAAGCAGCTCATCTTGTTAATCTGCTTTGGTATATAGGTTGCGTGCTGCTTGCCTTTTTCTTGTTTTTACGTCTTGAAGCGTCTCCCAAAGTCGCTTTTTTAATGGCCGCTTTTTTCGGTTTGCACCCCTTGCATGTTGAATCCGTGGCCTGGGCGGCGGAACGCAAAGACCTGCTGTGTGCCTTCTTCTTTCTGGCCGCTACGATTGCTTATCTTGGTTACGTCCATCAACCGAAACGGTCCCGTTACTTTTTGACGACGGGCTTATTTGTTTTATCTTTACTTTCCAAACCTATGGCAGTTACCTGGCCATGCGTGGTTTTGCTTTTAGATTACTGGCCGCTCAAACGCTTTAATAATGAGTTTAAAATGGCCATTTACGAAAAAATACCGTGGCTTGCACTTTCCATAATCTCATCAATTGTAACCATCATCGTGCAAAACAAAAGCGATGCTGTTAAATCCATGGCCGATTTCCCCATGCTGGACCGCCTTGCCAATGCTTTTCTGTCTTATTTTGAATATATACGCCAAAGTCTGTGGCCTATCGGGTTGACAGTTTTTTATCCGTACCCCTATTCAATCAACACTCTCGGCGCTCTCGCAGCCTGTTGCGTTTTAGGTCTCATCAGCGCCGTTGCCTTCTGGCAAAGACGGCAACATCCTTACCTGCTATGGGGCTGGTTGTTTTATCTGGGTGTTCTATTCCCGGTCATTGGATTTGTTCAGGTGGGTGCCCAGGCCCACGCCGACCGCTATACTTTACTCCCTCAATTGGGTCTAATCCTGGCCAGTGGCCTTTTTCTGGATCATATCATAATAGCCAAGAGTATTCGCCGAACAGCCGCAGTAATAATGGCGATGGTTATCGTATTACTGATGGTATTGACATTCCGACAGGTCTCTTACTGGAAGGACAGCAAAACATTATTTTATCAAAACCTCGAAGAGGCTGGTGAGAATGAATTGGCCCACTTCAATCTTGGCGCGGCATATTTACAAAACAACCAGTTGGAGTTAGCCGTCACCCATTTCCTGGCCGCTGCCAGGATCAATCCCGCCGAAGCGACAACTTATAATAACTTGGGCAACGCTTACGCTAAATTGCGCCAAACATCTTTGGCTGAGGAATGCTTCAAACAAGCCATTTTGCTTGACCCTAAAATAGCCCAGCCGCATTTTCATCTCGCTGTTCTCAAGTTCAACCAGGGCAATCTTGATGAAGCGGCGAAACATCTTGACGAAGCGGCACGGCTGGCGCCGCAATGGAAAGAAGTCGGGGATCTACGTGATAAGGTGAAAAAGTCAACCTCCGGCCGCTCCCTGGATAAGGATTAACAGCATCTACTAAAAAATATAGTGTTTTGTATTCTTGTTCTTAATATCCTTGAGAGCAACATCCGGATATATTACATCCAGTTGTATTCGCACTGCGGAACCGAAGGCAAGGCGAGCTGGTTTGGGTTTCTTGTTGTAGAGATATTCATCAATCGTCCAAGCAACGTCCGTAAATCCGAATTGTGAACGAATAGAATTTGTACCGGAAATCCGGCCGTTTATTTCAAAAGGAATCACGCGTCCATCAATAGTCGCAATAGATTGTATGTTGCATGATCCGCGTATAGTAAAGTGCTTCATCATCTGACGAATAATTATCAATAACTGCTTATCGTATGTGTGGTCAACCGTACATTTCACTGTCATTCCGCCAAGAAGCTCACGGGAAAATGTAATCATGCTGTGCAGCTCTCCGCTCTTGGTGACGTAAAACGCTGTTGGCAACTCTATACCTTTATATAATTTCTGTACAACAAACGAATCAGGATATTTTTTGATATTCTTAGGTTCATACACTATACCACGAGACCCCCTGCCCTCGCGTGGTTTGATAATATCACTGTTAAACACCCCCTTGTATTCGGAAGGAAGCGCTGTTTCAGCAAAGGGAATACCGTGCGCTGTAAACTTCTGCCATGTTCTATATTTATCCAAAAAGGTCAGGTTCACATCATAAGAAGAAGTCGCAATAGTCGGCAAGCTTCTGCGATTCTTTGAAAGATAAACCGTTTCATAGTCAGTGCTGGGAATGATGCAATCAACCCGTTCCTCCTTGCAAATGCGCCGTATTTCCGGGATATATTTTTTATCATAAGCAAATGGTACTTGATAAACAACATCGCAGAGATGCGTACCCGCAGTCACGGTTTCGACATTCACTCCGACAATCCGGATAGATTTCCGGTGCGCAATGGTATTTCTCAGGATTCCCTGTCCAACATTCCCGCCAATACCGGTAACTAATATAGTTTTTTTATTTTTCATAACATCTGCTCTATTCCTTCTTCTAACGATATCAAAGGAACAAAATCAAGCCGTTTTTTCGTATAAGAAGCATTGTATTCACAGGAGGAAGCCGTATCAATGCCGTCATGTTTTATCTGACAACCGGGAACATGAGAACAGACATATTGCGCTACAGCGAGATTAGTATTGGAAGTTCCAGATACTCCTAAATACTTTCCTGATCTTTGACTTTTTGCCGCCTTCAAACAAAGCTTTGCCGCGTCCTGAACATGAAGATAGTCCTGCTTTCTTTGGCCATCACCCGATAGAGTAATTATTTTTTTCTTTTTAGCGTCTTCAATAATGCCGGGAATAAATGTTTTAGGATACATACCTTTTCCATACAAGGAAGAAAAACGAATAATTGCGGTTTTTTTATGATAACGCTTCAACAACACTTCTGCTGTGAGTTTTGTTATGCCATACTGATTTGGATTGCTCGTTCGTGTTCTTTCAGTGACGCGAGACACATCCGAGTTTCCATACACGGAAACACTCGAAGCAAAAACAAGAAAACTTTTTTGAAATTGTAACGCGACCTGTAATGGCAATTGGGTATTAGTTTTTATCAGGTCAGTATATGACATAGAACGGCCGGGATATGGGATAGCCGCCGCAACCATAAATACCACATCATATACATCACGAATACGACCAATATTAGAAAGTGGAAATATTCTGCACCCTTTGGGTATGCTGATACGATGCTTGTGATAAACTCCTTCCACGATTATTCTCTGCATCAAACATTCTTCCGCAATCGCTCTCCCTAGAAACCCATTGATGCCAACGATAAGAACCCGCATATTATTTACCCTGTTCGCGTATTTCTTTCATACAGTGGTCATAAGAAGTAGCGCCGCCAAAGCAATAAATCGGCATTATCCAGCAAGAAAGTTAAAAAGATATCGGCTAAATTATTTTTGACACCGTCTACGAGGTTGTTTCATCTAATCGTTTATCAAAAAAGTATTAACACAAAACTTATCAAGATATTGTTTTAAACCTGGCAGAGTATAAGAATACCGTTGGAGTATGTCAATGAAATATTGACATACCGAAGGCTTATTTATATACTTCACACCGCGAAAAAAATGTTCTATCAAAGGCAATAATGAGTACCGAAAGCTTTCGCTAATGGGGGATTACTTTTCGATGTCGAAGATACTGCCGGGAAGCCCAAGAAGCAAAAATCTCGCCTGATCAAGAATAGATACTATTAGGAGAAGAAAATGAAAGTTCTGTTCATCCAGCCTTTCTCAAACGTTACCGGCTCAAACCACTTGCCGGTAGGTTTCTTATATATCAGCGCTTATATGCTTGCACATTCAAAACATGAAATCAAAATAATTGATCTAAGAGCAAAAAGAACTCCTATAGAATCCAAAACAAATGAAATCCTGCAGTGGAAACCTGATATCGTTGGTATAACCGGCCTGTCAATCGAGTGGAGCGGAATAAAGCACGTTACGAAAGTAATCCGCGAACTCCTTGGTAAAAATATCCCCATAGTCGCTGGAGGCGCTCATGCCACTTGTTTCAGCAAACTTGTCATGAAAGACACTTCTGTTGATTATATTGTAAAAAACGAAGGAGAAAGAACATTTCTGGCGCTCGTTAATGCGCTCGGAAAAGGCGAAGATGTTCAAAATATCAAAGGAATAGTTTACCGGAAAAACGGTGCTATCGTTGATACGGGACAATGCGAATTTATTGAAGACATAGATGAAATACCCTTCCCCGCCTATCATCTATTGGACATGGAGGTTTATTTTGATAACCCCAGATTCCACACCAGCATGAATATCCATAACAGGGTTATGCCAATTCTATCGGCACGCGGGTGTCCTTTTCAGTGCAAGTTTTGTGTGAGAATTCTAGGATATAAATTTCGAACGCGATCCGCTGAAAACGTTCTTGCTGAAATAGACTGGCTGGTTAAAACTTACAACGTTAGAGAGCTTCACATAGAAGACGATGCTTTCAATACAAATATGAAAAGAGCAAAAAATATAATGCAAGGTATAATTGATCGCGATTATCATCTGTCAATAATTCTCAGTACCGGTATCCGTGGTGATCTTGTTGACCAGGAACTTATTGACGTTTTCAAAAAGGCCGGGGTTTTCAGAATAGGTTACGGTGTGGAAACAACGCATCCCCGGATACAGAATATGATAAAAAAAGAACTCGACTTCGATAAACTCGAAAAATCAATATTAATGGCCAACCGCGCCGGCATCAGCACAAACGGTTTTTTCATCATCGGGTTCCCCACGGAAACCGAACAGGAAATGATGGCAACAATTAATTACGCCCTTAAATCAAAACTGGCAACAGCCGTTTTTTCCATCCTGAAATTATTCCCGGGCACCGCTTTGGCCGAAGAGTATTTGACTTATGATCCTGACTTTAACGACGATTTTACTTTCAGCTTTGATTCACCGATCATGCCCAACCACAGCGCTATTTCCGACAAAAGACTTATGCAACTAAGACGCTTCGCGTTCATCCGCTTTTATTTCAATCCCTCGCGAATCTGGAGAATTTTCAGAACAACCCCCAATAAAAAAAATCTTATTACCAGAAACCTCAATATTGTATTGAGCCTCATTTTTAAAGGCACGGCAAAGTATTAGAAAAACGAATAACAAACTGTATCGAAATCATTCTCATCTCTATCCTGCTTCTTCCCGGCACAACAGAGAAAACATCTGCGAAGATATTAATATTGCCTTGACATAAGAAATATAAGTTTTTAAAGTCACGTTATGGAAAAACAATATTTTATCAAATTAAATTTTGGAATTTCTTACTTTTCTTCATGAAAATATTACTGGTAAATCCCATCACCCGCAATATTTCTTTATCTTCACCTGATCTGGGATTGGGCTATCTGGCCGGAGCCCTGGAAAAAGAAAAGCATCAGGTTGATATACTGGATTGTGTAAATCTCAGAATGACGTATAACAAATTTGAAAATTATATTGCCGAAGTTGATTTTGACGTCATCGGTTTCAGAGTGTTTTCCACAGATTTGTTTTCTGTTAAAAAATCTTTGCAAATAGTCAGAAAGAGGCGTCCGGATGTTAAAATTATTCTCGGTGGAGCTCATCCGTCAGCCTTCCCCGAACAAACCCTGCAATATTTTGAAGAAGCCGATTTTGCCATCAGAGGCGAAGCAGAAACAGGGCTGGCTGATTTAATAAGAAATTTACTCAATCCGGATAAAATCCAGAAAAAGAATATTCCCGGTCTGATCTGGCGAGAAAACGGGGAAATTAAATGCAACGATCCTGTTTTCCCCGAAGATTTGGATTTGCTGGGCTCACCTGACTGGAATTT
Organism: Deltaproteobacteria bacterium; assembly: GCA_026388535.1. Taxonomy (GTDB): domain Bacteria; phylum Desulfobacterota; class Syntrophia; order Syntrophales; family Smithellaceae; genus Smithella. The sequence continues at coordinate 24,560 of JAPLJP010000093.1, forward strand.
AATAAATCCCTGTAATTATCCTTTTCAGACATCTTACCTTACACAATCAAAAATTGTGGCTCCTCTTATTATGACACGAGGCTGTCCTTACCGGTGCACATTTTGTTCCTGCCGTTCGGTAACCGGACATAAGATAAGATCTCACAGCGTTTCCTATATAATAGAGGAAATAAAATTTCTTAAATCAGAATTCGGAATAAAAGAGATATGTTTTATTGATGATAATTTTCTTGCTCTCAAACATCTGGCCACCGATTTGTGCGAACAAATGATTAAACAAAAAATTGATGTCCAGTGGTCCTGTTTTGGCATTCGTCTGGATCTGGTTGATGAAAACATTTTAAGTTTAATGGAAAAATCTGGCTGTTACTTATTGACCGTCGGAATAGAATCGGGTTCTCAGCGAATTCTCGATCATATGAAAAAAAAATTAACTCTTGATCTAATAAAAGAACAAGTAAACCTTATTAAAACCAAATCCAGCATCAAAGTTATCGGCAATTTTATTCTGGGTTATCCAATGGAAACAGAAGATGATATTTACAAAACAATTAAAGTCGCCAGAAACCTGTCCCTCTATGGCGCCAATTTTTTCCCCTTTCATCCCACGCCCGGCACTGAAATTTTCGACGAATTAATCGCGAAAAAAGAATTAATGGTTATCAATTGGGAAATAATGGGACAAGACCGCAGGCCTTACATACCACAGGGTATCTCCAAACAAAAATTTACATGGTTATTTTTTCTGGCATTTATAAATTTTTATATGAGGCCAAGAATTATACTGAATGTTATTCTGTCAACCAGATCTCTTGAAAGATTAAAATATGTTTTTTACAGAATTTTCAGAATAGTTAAATGATTTCTAGTTATTTATCTGCGGCTTCGGTATAATTTTACCAAGGCAACTCAAAATGCCATATATTCCTTGACTCTAAAAATCATATTACTTATATTCAAAAACCTGAAAGCAAAGCAATCTTAAACTCTCACTATTAAAGTTATCTTTAGATAAATTATATGAAAATAGCCTTTCTCAACATCGCTCATGAATGTTTGGCGATATCAATATTATCGGCCATCGCCAAAGAAGAAGGGCACTCCGTAAAACTACTGCATGTCCCAACTCTTTTCAAAGATGGTTTTACCAGAGAATTTAAACGGCTGGCAAGATTATTCAGCAACGACAAACAAATATTCAAACAACTTGAGGATTATCAACCCGATCTAATCGCTTTTTCCGTAGTGACGTTTCATTATCAGATAGCGCTTCACTACGCTGAAATCTGTAAAAAGATTTGCCCCAACGCGAAAATTGTTTTCGGAGGCATACATGTTTCTTCTGTTCCCGCAGTAGTTATCGCCAACGAATTCATAGACTATGTGGTTATCGGAGAAGGAGAAGTTGCCTTCTCCGAAATCATCAAACATGTTGAAAATGGTGATTCCACCGAACCAATAGTAAACACCTGGTATAAAGCCAAAGACAACACCATCATTAAAGGAAAACACGCCGGTTTCATCCAAGACCTCGATTCTCTTCCTCATTTTGACAAGGAAATCTGGAAAGAAATCTTTCCTTTAAAAACATATTACCTCACCATGGCTTCCCGGGGATGTCCTTACAACTGTTCCTATTGTTTCAATCATTTCTTCAGAGATATTCCCGAAGAAAAATCAAACTATGTACGGAGAAGAAGTGTCAAACATGTAATAGAAGAATTAACCGCCGCTAAAGAAAAATACAAGATCAGCACGATTGAATTCTGGGATGATATTTTCATTTTTGATAAAAAGTGGCTGAAAGAATTTCTGGAGGCGTACAAGAAAGAAATTGCTCTTCCCTTCAAATGCTACATTCATGTTAATTTGTTTGATGAAGATACAGCAATGCAACTGAAAGATGCCGGCTGTAAATGGGTGGATTTTGGAATTCAAAATATTAATGAAGACTATCGTAAGAAATACCTAAAACGCAATGAAACAAACGCCAATATAGTAAAGGCTCTACAATTGCTGAAAAAGTATAAAATAGTTTCCTTTGCAGATTATATTGTCGGATTACCGGGGGACACGGCAGATCATTATGAAGAGGCAAGGGTGTTCTTTATTGAAAACATGCCTGATATCATCGAACCCTACTGGATGTCATATCACCCCCAGACCGAAATCATTGAAAAGGGTTTTGAACACAATATTTTAAATGCTGAAAAAATGGATTTAATTAATCATGGCCGTAACCCTCATAGTTATTTTGAAAGTTCCGTGGCGTCCAAAGATTTTCACAGCGAGTATTATTTCATCCTTAAAGTTTTCCCCGCTTTACCGGTGTGGTTAAGACATAAGCTTACATACAGCGTTTCCAAAAAATTTCCTTACTTCATAAAACTGCTCTTTTTTATTTATTCTATCTTTTATCTGGCCTTTAAACATAAAAGCCCTCGGATAAAATATTTCACAGCATATTATATAAAACAAATCATCTGGATAATAAAATCAAAAATTTTTCCTAAAAAGTATATATAATAAAATATAATTGGACGGGAAGGGAAATTGAGAACAAATTGTTAAGTAAGTATTTTACGATCAATCATCTCGCAAAAGAAGACCAATCGGTTCAAAGCATATAAATTTTTATTATGATCACAAATACAAAGAAAGAAACATTATATTTTATCGTTCCACGGTTTCCCTATCGCTTTATTACAGATCTCGAGTTCTTGCGAAAGATAACTAACAAAAAAGGATTCTCTTGTCCATTGTCTCTACCCTCCTTAATTAATCTAACCAATGAAACTAAGTGGAATATTTTGTTTACTGATGAAAACATCAGTAAAATTAATTATAATATTAAACCTTCACTTGTAGTTCTTTCTGCCATGACCTGTTATTTTGGAAGTGCTATTAAAATTGCACAAATATTTAAACAAAAAGGTATACCCGTGATATGCGGAGGTATTCATGTATCCCTTTATAAGAACATAAAAGATCATCCCTTCTCATCAATAGTCATCGGGGAGGGTGAATATATCTGGAGGGAAATACTCAATGATCATCAGAAAGGATCATTAAAGCCAGTCTATAATAATGATCAGCATTCTCCTTTGATAGATATTAATTATGAAAAGGTTAATAGATATATTGATTTTTCAAAATATTGTTCTTATCCCATACAAACAACACGTGGCTGCCCTTTTAATTGTAATTTTTGTACAGTTACAGAATTTAATGGAAAAGAGACAAGACACCGTCAAATAGAAAACATTGTTAATGAGATTAAATATGTTCAAAAAACAAACCACGAAATTATCTTTGTTGATGACAATATAATTGGTGACAAGAAATTTGCAAAAGATTTATTTGAGGCACTTGCCAAACAAAATATTTTTTGGGGTTCTCAATCTTCAATAAATATTGCCTTTGAAAAAGACCTTCTTGAATTGGCAGCGCAGGCTGGTTGTGAATATCTTTTTCTTGGTTTTGAATCAACGCAAAAAGAATCTCTCCAATTATTTAACAAGCAAGTGAATTTATCTGTAAAAGATAAATATAATGAAATTTTTCCCAATATTCGATCTCATGGCATAGAAATAGTAGCTTCTTTTATTTTAGGAAATGATTCGGATAACGGAGAATCATTTAGGCAGATTATTGATTTTATCGAAGATAACAATATTATTTACGCAATGGTAAATATTTTAACTCCGCTACCGGGGACAGAACTGTTTAATACAATGGATAAAGCATCCCGCATTATTGATTATAATTTCACCCACTATGATGCACAACATGCTGTTTTTTCTCCAGCACAAATGAGTGCTTCTGATTTGGAAAAAGGATTATGTTTAATCTATAAAGATATCTACAATCTCAATGCACTATTCAGGCGAACCAAGGCTACTCTTTGTGAATACAAATTTTTTAACAAACGTAATTCTTCCAAATTTAACATAAGCTTTTTTCAAATAATTACCTATTTAAGGTTCATTTTAAGATTCATCTACCAGTTATTCCTTACTAATTCTCTTCATGTTTTAATTGACAGACTAATCTTTGTTTTTAGAATGTTCTTTCTTCTTTTTGATAATAAAGTCCGAGAGAAAAAGAATATTTTTTATTACCTTATTTTATGCATAAACTTGAACGATTTTTCCCGTGATACAATAAAACAGATTCAGAAAAGATATTAATAATTTTATCTCTTTAAGGTTAATTTTTTTCGGGGACAGTGCTTTTTTGCCAACTAAAATAATTTATAAACGATTTATTTTACTGGAGCCGATGACCAGAATCGAACTGGTGACCTACTGATTACGAATCAGTTGCTCTACCGGCTGAGCTACATCGGCATTCATTGAAGAGATGACGTATTTATATCAAGGGGTTTCCCTTGTCAACATCAATCTATATCTCCTTAATGATTGACATCTATGTTCTTTTCCTTTAGTTTCCATTAGAAAATTCCATCTAATAAGGTTTTTTTGAATTATGTTTTTCTTCGTTTTAACCTTTTTATGCCTTTTTGGCGGCATTAATTTCTATGCATTTTTCCGGGCAAGAAGTATTTTTCATTTTTCCGGTTTTCCCCAAATCATAATAATAATTGTGTTGATATTGCTGATTTGTGCTCCAATCCTGGTGAGGGTAGCGGAATCTTATCATCAGGAATTCCCGGCAAGGGCAATTGCTTATATCGGTTATATCTGGATGGCTTTCGTCTTTCTCTTTTTCTTCTTCAACGTCACTTTTGAAATTATCGTATCTTTATACAAACTCATCGGGAGTGGAACTGGCTCGCTACCCCTTCGCAATTTTGCTTTTGGGGCAGCTATTTTTCTTGCCCTCATCTTCGTTGTTTATGGATTTTTTGATGCTCAAATAGTCAGAGTCAAAAAATTGGAAGTTCATACCGGGCAGTTGTTGCCCAATGACGGTAAAATCCGCATCGTCCAAATATCCGACGTGCATGTCGGGTTAATAATCCGGAATAGACGTCTCCAAGTCATTCTCGATCAAGTAAAGGAGGCCAAGCCCGATATTCTAGTTTCCACAGGGGATTTACTGGATGGAGAACTTGATAATGTAATACCACAGGCCCAGCATTTTGTCTCTATCACGCCAAAGTATGGCAAATATGCCATTTTGGGCAATCATGAGTATTACGCAGGGCTTAAACGATCCATGGAGTTTACCAAAACAGCCGGATTTGATTTGCTAAGGGATGATATCCGGCAGATAGCAGGGCTAAGCATCTTCGGCGCTGATGATATCACTGGAAGAAGGCTGGGGGTAAGTAAAGACAACCTGCTTTTTGAAAAAATGCTTGCGCAACAAGGTAACGGTTTTGTTCTACTTTTAAAACATCAGCCTTTTGTCACTGATGGGGAGAATTTTAACTTGCAGCTTTCCGGCCACACTCATGGCGGCCAGATTTTCCCTTTTATGTTGATAACACGCTTGTTTTTTCCAAGAAATCAAGGATATTATCAGTTGGGAGTAAATAAATCGGTTTATATAACCAGTGGCGCCGGCACATGGGGGCCTCCAGTGCGAATTTTTGCGCCTCCGGAAATTACAATTATTGATTTAATAGGTAAATAATATAATTAAATTAGTAACATAAAATGTTTTTAGTCTAAGCGCGAAACTTAATTCGATTCATATATCTCCCTTCATTTCGTAAAATGTATTGAAGTTTAATAAAAGCATTTCCGTCGGGAAATTGGGTAATCTAATAAGGCGCAACTCAATAATAAATATTTTTGTATTTCCTTAATAAAATAACGTTTTTCCCTTGACAATGCGGATGAGCTTCTATATTATTTCGGCACTTTGCAAAATGAGTTATTTTATATCAAAAGCACAGACATTTTAATTGTCAACGCGCTTTTTTGTACCACTGGGAAACATAATCGTTTATTTGGTTGAAAATAAAATTAATCGAATAAATTTTATTATAATATTATCTGCATTTTTTATTATCTCGTCATTGAGATTAGCAATAATTTTAAAAAAGCATTATCATTACTTACGAAATTTGATTTGATTTTTACCAGACGGAAAAGCTCACAAGTGTTTCAGCCGAAAGGATAGTGATGAAGAGTAAGATTTTTATTAAATTATTGTCGTTGGTCTTTTTAATATGTATTTTATTTGTAACACCACTTATGGCACAAGAACCAATCAGGGGAATGCAGCTTGCTTTAAGGGGAATAAATGCTGATGATGCGGAAGTGGCAATTGATGATCCATCACCTAAAAATACTCAGTCGGCAGCGAAAGAACTGAAGAAGGATGACTCACCTAAGAATCCCCAGCAGGAAACGAAAGATCTGAAGCAAGATGGCTCACCAAAAAGCCTTGAGCAGGAAGTAAAGGAGTTAAAACAGGAAGTTCAAAGAATACGCAGTGAAAATGAAGCCAGAAAGAAACTGGAAATACCGGAAGAAGAAAAGAGTAAATCCGTAGAGGATATTCTTTCCGCCGTAGGACGTGAATATAGCCTTTTAAAAAAGGGAACCATCGGTCTTTCCTATACTCTCGGTTACTCATATTTTTCCGGAGATGCCATCTCCGACACCACACTAGTTGAAAAAAGATCAAATCACAACATCGTCAATATAATTACCGCTGAATACGCACTGTTCAATAACTTAACTATCGGCACAGGAATTCCTTTTGCCTATAAATACAACAGAGTGGGTACATCATCTTCTCAAGAGGCAACCGATCTGGGAGATGTATCTTTAAGCTTATCATTGCAACCATTCAAATCAGGAGGAAAAATCCCCACAACTATATTAAGCTTCGGTGCTTCCCTGCCCACAGGAACCAGTCCATACAGGGTTGATCTGAAAAACTCATTGCCGACTGGCTCAGGTCTTTACTCATTCAGCGGCGGTGTATCTCTTAGCAAGGTTTTGGATCCCCTGGTTGCTTTCGGAAGCCTGAACTACTCATACAGCCTCCCCGAAGAGGGTCTCTCTCAGAGATGGGGGACAAAAGAAGTCCTTACAAAAGTTGATCCCGGCAGCAGCCTGGGGTTGGCGCTTGGTTTTGGTTACGCTTTGTCTTATCAGGCGTCTCTTAACTTAGGCGTTTCGTTCGGTTACTCTTTCGGCAGTAACTATATTATTAATAATATCACTGAATATAAATCAGGCAGTTCTGTTTCTTCTTCTTTTAATGTGGGCACGGGATGGAGAATAAGCCCGACGCGATCCATATATGCGGGGCTTGCCATAGGACTGACAAATAGTGATGCTGACTTCTCATTTTCTGTCAGGTTGCCGTTTGAATTTTAAGAAAATTTTTCAAAACGAGCAGAAGATAAGTGCCTTGGATAATGATTATGTAGCCGCTTTTAAATAAAATAAATAGTTGAAATTAGGAAAACAAAAAGATATACAAAATTAAATATTTAATTTTCTTTGTTTTCTTTTCTCGTACCAATGGGAATGAGAAGTTGTTCGTTAAAGCGAGAAAAATTTGTTTTTCTAATAAAACAATGGGGGAGCAGTAATTAATGATAAGAATTTTAAAGTTCATAATGCTTATTTCCCGTCTGCCGTTATCGTTATTTTTCTCTTTCCAGGTTAAAAGACATAAGTTAAATAAATTATCCCGTTTGCAGACAATACTATACGTTACGTGCTTAGTCGCAGCCGCAGGCCTTTTTATCAAGCTACCGCAGGCACAAGCCGCGTTCGCGGAGCAGATTGCCATTGATCCCAGGGCCATTTCCCTTGCCAACACTGTTACCGCCGATCCTCCGGGCATCTCGTCCATTCATTATAATCCTGCGGGGCTTTCAGATTTGGGTGATGGAAATCTTATCAGTATGGGAGCTATACCCGCATCCTTAAACATAACCACAAAATTTGAAGCTGATCCTAGCGTAGAACCATTTCATGATTTTAAGGGAGATTTAGTCATTGACCAGATTGCTGGCACCAAGTCAACCAACGCTTCCGGCAGGATGTACATCCCCCTCCTGGACATTACTGTAGATGCGATGGCTGGCCCCGTCTTCGGTGTCTCTCATCGGAATCCCGGTTCAAAATGGACCTTCGCCTACAGCGCTTATGCCCCGTATGCCGGCGGCTGGGAATCTGGGAATAATTCTCCTGCACGGTATGAAGGACAGTCGGTAACTTTGCAGCATCTTATCTACGCCGGTCCGGCAATAAGTTACAAGATAAACAATAATCTCTCTATCGGTGGTTCATTCGGTTTGGGTCAATCTGTAATGAATGTCAACATGGAAATGAGGTCGCCAAACGAATTAACAAATATAACAAAAATTCTCGGAGACGCTACCCATGATATGGCAAACCCCATATTCGACGTTACTATACCCTTTCCCCTGTTCGGCGGTGGAATAGGCCCCTATGATTCGGTAGGAAACTTGTCCTTTAGCGCACGCGATGATTTTGCACCTTCTTATAATTTAGGCGTGCTGTGGGAACCTTTGGACTGGCTTTCCTTCGGAGCAGTTTACCAGAGCTCGACCAAAGCTCATTTAAGCGGAAAATATAAATTTAAGTACAATGATAACTGGCAGAGAATGGTTGCCTGGGAAGGAAGCACCGCTATTATGCAGATTGTTTCCATGATATTTGATCTACCTTATGAAGTTACTTCAGAACAGACCGGATACGTTACCAGGGATGTGGAATGGCCGCAAATGGCCAGTGTAGGAATCAAGCTCAAACCGGTCAAACGGCTATCTCTTCTGGCCGACCTGCATTGGGCGCAATGGTCGTCTATTAAGCAGGACAATTTCGTCTTTGATCAAAAAATTCAACTCCTCCAGGTATTAAAGTTTATGGGCTATAATGGCGGCGCCTATAATATGATCCTGGTTCGTAATCTCAAGGATACTTTGAACTGGTCAGTAGGCATCGAGTATCAGGCGCTGGACTGGCTATCGCTTCGCGCCGGCTACGAGAATAGAACCGCCTCTACGCGCGATGAATATTACGATGCGCTTTACGCTATCCCCTCATTGGATTATTTCGGCGCAGGATTGGGAATCAAGTGGAAAAGCATAGATATCGATCTGGCATTAGGTTACATGGTCAACAAATCGTACAAAGTTCCTGACAACGGCAGCGTCAATATGAACTCCACTCAGCTCGGCAGTGGACTTAACAACCCTTACAGAGGACTCAATTACGAGCAGGAAACAGCCATCTACATGGGAGGTTTAAAAGCAACCATGCCTCTGGATATCATTACCGGCATGCTTTATAAGGGGATTGATTTGGTGAATCCCTTCAAACGGTCTGCCTCTAAAGGAAGTTTGAAAGCCGCCGGAATAGAGAAGCCTGTTGATTCGTCCGCGACTATTATAAATAATCTGCGGTATGAAGGGAACTATTATTACACGGAAGATATCGAGTAATAAGAAACTTTCATACGCATATGTCTAAGTTCTAGCATTACCTGCTTGGAAAATCTACCTATGAGCGGGTAATGCTTTTTTATTAGCAATCTGAAGTTCAATTTCTTTCTGGCGTATATCATCTTCCATTACCCACAAATGCTCCGTTTTGGGCTTGTAATAATCACCCACGTTCTTTTTATATATATCGTAAATGACGCGGCTGGCCTGCGGATTTAAATTAACATATAAACTAAAAACATTAAGAAGAACCTCTGGATTTTTTTCATCTTTGAATCGCATTGGGCCAAGATCAACCATTCGAACTTCCGGCGGAACTTGAGGAAGAAGTGACGGATGAATCAGGATGGCAGCATTTCTTTCAAAATACAAAAGTCTCCATCCGGCTTTTAGAAAATCAAAAATTAAAGGAAGTTCCCTGTAATGCATTATCGCTACCTTGAAAGGATACTTTTGAGTAAAACGCTGAATGTCTTCCGTGGTCACAGATTTGCTGGTAAATTCCCAATAGTCAGGGGCTACCTGTTTACTAAACGGCACAAGTCGGGGATCAATAAAAACCTTGTAATCCGGATAAAGAGCCCAAAACAGGTAGCCGCCGATAACATAGTCGTTAAAGATCGGGCCTTCCAGCCGGTATTTCTTCAAGAAGGATACTTCTTTCACCGGCACGAAACTTTCGAGGCCGGCGCCAAACCATTTGTTGGCCGTGCCGTATTTAAAGGTGAAATAGGGGATGTTGATAAAAAAGAAAATGAAAACGAGCAAAGACAAGATGGTTGCCCTGCCGGGGATGTTCTTCAATTTCAGACGGTGGAGCAGGTAGAAGAATGAGAAAAAAAAGGCAAAGTAAAAAGTGTAACTTGCTCTAACTGCACTCATGCCTCCCCAGAATGTGACAACATTGACGATCAGCCCTGTGAAGTCGCAGGTTTTCTTTTTGATTAATTCATAGATGAAAAGGCAGCAAAAGAAAAACATCATTATGACCATAATCCAGGCATTTTGGCCCACCCTGAAAAAGGAAACATTGATATCCTTTAAGTGTGGCCAAAGGCTCTCATACGCCAGTATATTTATGCTGTTTAAGTTATAGGACGCAGAAGTCGTAACTCCATTATAAATGCTCAGCAGATAATTTATGCCATAAGGATTCAGTAGGGTTGCTGCCAAAGAAAGAAAGAAAGCAGCCCCCAGATGGGTCAGCTCTCTGCTAGTAAAGGATTCTTTGGAAAAGAAAATTCTGTTCAAAAGCTCACCGACGAAAGCGAAAGATAGAAAAATGAAACCTAAAACGAAAGAGCCGTGCAGATTTACCCAGAGAGCGAAAATAAATGGATAGAGATAAAAAAGGAACTTCCTGCGGGTCAACTTAACACAAAAAAAGATAAATACCGTCCAGCAAAATAGAAGGGTTGAAAACAATTCCGGCTTATAGTAACTGCAGACCATGGAACCGGCAATGCCAATCGCGGCAATGAGAGTGACGTTGGTTATATCTAACCGCTGGCGGATCAGACGGAGAAAGAGATAAAAGGAAAGAAAAATCCCCAGGAATATGAGCCACTGAAAGATCCACAGGCCAAACCCGCCCAGCAGGCTGTAAATAAGGTAAAGAATGATGCTTCCAAGAAAGGTATTATAAATCCAGCCAGAATCTGCCGGCGTCCAGGAAAAAATTGAATGATCGACAACAAAAGTGTGATGAGTCAAATAATACTTGCCGAGCGCCATCTGCCACCATAAATCATAATCCAAACGATCCACGGGATATCTCAAAAGCATAATGACCGGCAGAAGCGCAATTATCAACCATTTCAGATAACGGCAGGAAGCTAATTTTTCCGAAAAGGCGAAAAAAGATGAAATTATTAACATGGTCACCAACTGAATGGTTATTTGTGGTTGTGTTTTTTTCATCCATAATAATACAAAGGACAGGAAAAAGTTATTACAATTGTTTTCAATAAAAAAGTTTCAAACACGCGAAATATCTAAATTATTTAATAAAACCATTTGTGATAGGTATAATATCCGCTGGAAATTTCAAACCCGAATTTTATCAAAACTTTTTGCACGGGAATGTTTTTAAGTTGAGTGGAAATAATCATCTTTTTAGCGTTTTTCGACAGGCACCACTCCATAGCTTTGCACAAGAAAGAATGATAGATGCCCTGACCTTGGAAATTCGGATGAATGCCTCCAAGAAACATTTCACCTTCATCGGGATTATTAATCCTCAAAACACCAAAACTTATTATTTTACCACCTATTTCTCCTGCCAGGAAATTTTCAGAATTCCTGGAAGCAAAGGCTTTGCGCGCCCAATCAGCATATGCCTCATCACATTTACTTTTATCCAGTCTTGGGTCGGCATGGTAGTGCCCAAAATAGCCGCGAAATGATTCCCTGGCCACTGATATCATCTCTTCTTCTTCGTCAATACGAATTGTCCTCACACGCGCCACGCCATTATCAGCAGGAACAGATTGCCTTGCAAGATCAAGGCTGTAATAAACAAGGGTGTCCATCAACAGGAATCCTTCTTTTTCCATGGCCTGTGCTGCCGAAAGATCGGCCATATTGCAACGGGCAATGAGTAAGGCGACTTTTTCTCTTCCGCAAAAATCCAGTATTGAAGGCAGACTGTCTGCCGTCAGTCCAATAATTCTTGCTGTTTTAATACCGAATCGCTCTTTATCAATATCTGAAATAAATATGTCATATGAAACCGGACTCATCAAACATCCTCTCGAATAATTTAAAAATAAACTCGCCGCGCTTGGCAGTCTTTCCATGCTGAGAAAACAAAATAATTTTAATTATGCGCTTAAAAATATTTTCACAAATAAAAATCCATTTATTTTCTTACTTTCCGGCATTTAGGGCGACAACGGGTTTAACTTTTTCTTAAATTCTCGTTCTTGACTTATTAGCATACTTTGCATTACCTGCATGTTTTGAGCTTTTAACTTATAATAATTACTTATATTCTTTCTATAGATATTATAAATATACCTACCAAGTTCCGGATTAAGACGAACATAAAAATTAAACACATTAAGCAGAACGTCCGGATTTCTGACGTCTCTGAAACGTTCGGGACTGAGGCTAACGCTGCCAATTTCCGGCTTAATTGCGGGAAGAAGCGTTTTGTGAATCAGGATTGCGGCATTCTTTTCAAAATACAAAAGGCGCCAGTCGTCCCCTGCCGCTAAAAAATCGCAAATAAGAACCATTTGCCGGTAATGAAGTATTGCGATCTTGAAAGGATACTTTTTCCTGAAGCGTTCTATAGATTCCCTGCTAGCGTGTTTCAAGGTAAATTCCATGTAATCGGGGAAGACCTGATTTCTATAAGGGCTGGAGCGGGGATCAATAAAAACCTTGTGTTCCGGATAGAGGGCCCACATAAGATAACCGCCGATGACGTAGTCGTTGAATATTGTCCCTTCCAGTTTGCACTTCTTCAGGAACTCCACTTCCTTGACCGGTGCAATATCGTCAAGACCTGCGCCAAACCATTTGTTATCCGTACAATACCTTGAGTTAAAATAAGAAACACTAAAACAAAGTAATGAGAAAATTAACAATGAAAATAATGTTGCCCTGCCGAAAATGTTTTTTAGTTTCAGCCGACAAATCAGGAGATACAAAAAAGCAAAGAAGAAAGCGATGGGGAAAAAATAAGAAGTCCGGACTGTCTCCATACCTTTCCAGTACAAAGCTAAACTAACCAGAAGCAAAGCAAAATCAAATGATCTTTTTTTGATTAATTCATAAACAGAAAGAATAAATATAAAAACTATCATCAGTGTCATTATCCAGGCGGTGACACCACCGATAAAAAATGAATAGCTCATATCTTTTAAGTATGGCCAGAGACCTGCCCATGCAAGAACATACTTGTTTTGCAGTCCCGCATAGGCTTCAGAAATAACTCCATTATAAGTGCTCAAGAGATAATCTATACCGTAAGGATTAATAAGGGTGGCAGCCAGAGATAAAAAACATGCCACTCCAAAGTGAACCAGCTCATTTGTGGTAAATGATTCTTTGGAAAAGATAATTCTGTTTAAAACCTCGCCGATGAACGCGATGGTTAGAAAAACCAGACCTACAACAAAAGCTCCGTGCATATTAACCCACAGGGCGAAAACCAGGGGATAAAGATAAAAAAGAAATTTCCCGCGGGTTGTCTTGACGTAAAAAAAGATAAATACCGTCCAGGAAAAAAGCAAAGCGGAAAACAGCTCCGGCTTATAGTAACGGCAGGTGAGTGAACAGGCTATACCAATCGCGGCAATAAGAGTAATACTGGTTACATCCAATCTCTGGCGAATCAGGCGCAAATATATATAAAACGAAAGAAAAACTCCCAGAAAAACAATCCATTGAAAAATCCACAAACCGAATCCACCCATTAAACTGTAAAACAGATAAATAGCTATGCTTCCCAGACAAGTATTATAAATCCAGGTAGGGTCTGTCGGTGTCCAGGAGAATACAGAATGATCCATAATCAGAGTGTGATGAGTAATATAATATTTGCCCAGCGCCATATGCCACCACAAATCATAATCCACCCTGTCAACCGGATATTTCAGCAAAATAAGAGCCGGCAGAAAAGCTATCATAAACCATCTCAAATATTCCGAAGAAGACAGCTTTTCCGAAAAAGCAAATAAAGAAGATAATTTTGAAGGACGATCGCTTTCTTTATTAATCGTATTATCTTCTGAAGTGACATTTGTGTCTCCGCTTTCTTCCATTTCACTCATCGCGGCTTTTTCTCCTTCTATTTTTTAGAGACCTTAAATTATTATTTTTTATCGAAACTTCTTATAGAATTTCTTAACATTCTCCGTAATAAAACGAACATCATCCTGAGTCATTTCATAGTAAAGCGGCAGACGCAACAGGCAGTCGCTTACCCGCTCGGTAACGTCTAAAGTCCCGCAAGAACGTCCGTAGTGTTTCCCCGCTGGAGAGCTGTGAAGAGGCACGTAATGAAACACCGCCAGTACGCCCTGCTCTTTTAAAAATTCGGTCAGTTTTGTTCTTTCTTTCAGAGAGCGGGTTACTATGTAAAACAGATGACCATTACTGCGACAATCATCAAGAATACACGGAAGCTGAATGCAACCTTTTTCAGCCAACGGCCGCAGATCTTTCATATACAAATCATAAATCAGGTTCCGTTTGGCAATAATCTGATCGGCGTTTTCCATTTGGGCGTAAAGAAATGCGGCGATTATATCGCTGGGAAGATAAGACGACCCGACATCAACCCACGTGTATTTGTCCACCTGCCCGCGAAAGAATTTACTGCGGTTGGTGCCTTTTTCGCGGATTATTTCTGCTCGTTCAACAAATTTCTCGTCGTTGATCAGCAAAGCGCCGCCCTCGCCGGAAATGATGTTTTTTGTTTCATGGAATGAACAGGCGCCGAAATGTCCGATTGCACCCAACTGACGCCCTCTGTAGGTGGACATGATTCCCTGCGCGGCATCTTCAATTACAAAAAGATTATATCTCCTTGCCATATCCATTATTGTATCCATTTCACAGGAAACTCCGGCGTAATGAACCGGAAGGATGGCTTTTGTGCGAGGCGTGATAGCCGCTTCTATCAGATTTTCGTTGATGTTGAGCGTGTCAGGCCGAATATCAACAAATACCGGCACACCGCCTCGTAAAACAAAAGCGTTGGCCGTTGAAACAAAAGTGTACGAAGGCATGATTATTTCATCACAGGGCTGGATATCCGCCAGAATCGCTGCCATCTCTAAAGCGGCGGTACAGGAATTTGTAAGGAGTACCTTGCGACAACCGAGGCGGTCTTCAAGCCATGCCTGGCATTTTTTCGTAAAGGGACCGTCGCCGGCAGTATGGTTATTTTCAATAACAGCCTGCGCGATGTAGAAAAGTTCTTTGCCGGCGATAAAGGGCTTATTGAAGGGAATCTTTATTTTATTGTTTGCCATGTTTCCTCCCTTTTATTTTTTTACAATCAGCGATTTTTTAAGGGGAACATGATTCCCCCGGAAAATCCATCATTCAATGTTAACCGGCATTTGTTTTCCGGAACGAATAAATTTCCAAACGAGGAAGTGAATAAACCCCAGAATCAAAGTTACTATGCCATAAACTCTGACTATCAGAGCACCCGCCTGGGCAAGAGGAATATCCTGTTTGAAATAAACAAGAAAAGAAGAAATACTGACCTCGCTGATGCCAAGCGACCAGGGGATTAAACTGAAAATACCTATCAGTGTGGTAATAGCGGTCATAGCGGCTGTCTCTAAAATATTAATTGAAATGGATATACTGCGCAAACTAGCATACCACCCCAGAACAATAAAAAGCCAGCCGCCGATCGTCAAAACGATTACTATCGCCAGAATCTTGACGTTTCTCACACATTGATTAAACGGTTGGAAAAAACGTCCCACAGCGTTGTCCGGAGATATACGCTGGATAATCATAAAAAAGACCATAAAACAAATCAGCATTAGCGCCACTGCGGCGAACATCGTCCCCTTGTCCAGAAATTTAGAAACACCGAAGATAAGGCTCAACACGGCCATCAGTAGAACAACAATCAAATCCAGAATCCTCTCCGTCATAAAGATACCGTAACCGGGAACTCTCTCCAGCGCGCCAATCTTTTTTAACAGTTCGACTTTCAGAGCTTCACCGGACTGAAGGGGCGTAACCAAGGCAAATGCTACGGATATGGACCCTACCAGATACAAACGAAAAAAATCAATATGAATACCCGCGGCCTTTAACAAAACAAACCAGCGCATTGCTCGAAACAACCAGAAAAAAAGAATCGTTACGGCAACCGCAACCGGCATCCATTTCCAATCCACATGTGTTAGAAGTTGAAAAATAACAGTCCATTGGAAATAACTTACCATATAGTAAGCGCAAAGAAAAAAGATGACGCCACTTATTATTATGCTTAATAATTTTTTAATTTTTGACATTCTCCGGATGATATTTGATTTTTGTAATTACAGACAGTGCTCTTAACTGGGATTGATAATAGTGGCCAGTTCGAACGCAAGTTCCACCGCCTGCTCGGCATTGAGCCGGGGATCGCAGTTGGTCTGATAATTCAGCCGCAAATCATTGTCATGCAGACGGCGGCTTCCGCCAGTACACTCCGTAACATCATCACCGGTCAATTCCAGATGAACCCCTCCGGCAATTGTCCCTTCCGCCTGGTGAATCTGCCAGAATTTGACAATTTCCTTCAGAATATCTCTATACTTTCTGGTTTTCTGCGAACGCCTGTTTATGTAAGTATTGCCATGCATCGGATCACAAACCCACACAACATTAAATCCTTCCTTTTTCATTTCCCTAAGCAGTGGGGGTAACAGATAATTTATTTTCTCCGCGCCCAAACGAGTAATCATGGTAAGACGTCCCGTTTCGTTATCAGGATTAAGCCGCGCCGCAATTCTTTTTATATCATCAATTACATAACCGGGGCCTATTTTCACACCGAGAGGATTACAAACTCCCCGCATAAATTCCACATGCGCTCCATCCGGCTGGCGAGTGCGGTCTCCTATCCAGAGCATATTGGCGCTGGTATCATACCAGTCACCTGTGGTCGTATCAATTCTGGTCATTGCTTCTTCATATTCCAAAAGAAGGGCTTCGTGAGAAGTATAAAGAGAAACCTGATTTAACTGCGGGTTACTGCTTTTAATTCCTATGGCATCCATAAAGGCTATGGCTTTTTTAATTCCACTGACGAGTTCTTCGTATTTCGGGTTGGCGGAAAACGCTTTGACGCTTGCTTCGCTCCACGCGTGAACCTGATCTAGGGCCGCGTAACCTCCTGTGGTGAAGGCTCTGACAAGGTTTAGAGTCGCGGTCGCTCGAAAATATCCTTCTAAAATTCTGTTTGGATCCGGCATCCTCGCCTCCATAGTCGGCTCAGGGCTGTTTACCATGTCGCCGCGATAGCTTGGAACTATCGTTTTGCCGATTTTTTCGGTATCAAAAGAGCGGGGTTTTGCGTACTGACCGGCTATCCTGCCTATTTTTACCACCTTCCTTTCTCCGGCGTAGGTGATAATTACCGACATTTGCAGAATCACCTTCAAAAGATTGTGAATATAAGGCCCGTGACAGCGGGAAAAATCTTCAGAACATTCACCCGCCTGCAGGACAAAAGCCTTGCCCTCCAACACCTCAGCAAGATCCTGTTTCAGCGAACGGCTTTCACCGGCAAAAACAAGAGCCGGCAAATGAGAAAGATTTTTCAGCGTATCTTCACACACATTGGAGTCAGGCCAGAGAGGCTGCTGCTGCGCGGGAAAAGAACGCCAGCTTGATTTAGTCCATTTATTTTGTTTTTTCATAGCCATATTTTTCTTTGTTTTTATTATCAAAATATTATGTGTCAGGTATAAAATACATTACTGTTTCATGAAAACCATCTGTGTAGTGGCGCAAATATATGGAATAATCGTCCCGCATTGCCATAATTTGTTGAGGTATCATCCATAAATCAGCAACTTTATGATAACAACAAATGGCAAGTTTCGGATGATCTTTCAATATATGTGCTCGCGCGCCCTGCAGGGCATTTTCTTCCGCTCCTTCAATATCCATTTTAATAAAGGAGATGGATTCATTTATTAAATTATCAATCGCGTCTACTTCAATTTCCACATCGCCTGTTGCACTTAATTTACTTGCTGATCCTTCACCGGAACTAAACTTCAGCGTTTTTTTGTTTTCAGCCAAACCCATTGTATATAAATAAATGTTATTATAACTGGACAAATTGTTACGGGCAAGGGCAACATTTTTAGAAGCCGGTTCAAATATATATATCGTTTTGTACTCGGGACATCTCTTGATAAATTCTATTGTGGTTTGTCCATCGAAACCTCCCGCGTCAATAAAAACTTCGCCCGGTTTCAATTCAAGGAAGTCTTCAAAATATTGTCTATCCTGCGCATTTTCAAAACCACGCATATAATTTAAATCGCTGGAGGCACGAAAATTTATAAGCTTACTCAGCACATCCTTGGAATCTTTATCCTCCAAACGATCATATAGCCGCTCATACTTATGTAAGTTTCTTTCAATATCCTCTCTGCTTTCACGCAAAAAATCAATTTCTTTCAGCGCAACTCCTGAATACTTGCAAAAATTAAAGTAATCCAGACAGGCGAAGCCATGATTCTGAAGTTTTATCAGCGCGGTTAACGGAACCACAAAAATAACCGCTGAAACTACCATGCTTTCCTTTGGAATTTCAGTCATCTTCAATATTGGCTTTCCTAAAAATTCAGTTTCGCGGGTAAAGTCATCAATAAAACCGTTGATGTCAACATTCCTGGCAATACTAACCGCATATTCGTTGCGGCCCAGCACATAGCGGGGCCTTGCTTTCTCATGTAAGAAGAGCTTACAAAATTCGGCCGCGTCAGTATATTTTTTTTCCGGATATATTTCTAACAACTTCACCCTCTCAATTGATTTTTTGAACATTCGCGGAAGAAATTTCCTGCCAGCAATTATTTTTTGCCGATCGGGAAATTGCTTCGAGCATTTCCAGTCCTTCCTTGGCCAGCATGGCGGAAAAGACCCAGGGCGATGTATAACTGCCCGTTTTTTTAAACTCCAGCAAGCTATCCGCCAGATCATAATAATGGTTAGCGAAGGCCTCAATAAAACCAGCGGGATGTCCCGATTTAAATCGGTTATAACGCGATTGATCGGCAATCTCCACGCAAGACGCTCGATCAATGATTTCCCGTTTTCCACGAATATCATTAAAAATCAATTCTTCGGGTTCGAGTTGAAACCATTCCGCACTGCCCCTATCTCCGTAAACTCTGACGCGTAAACCATTCCGATGCCCCAAAGCCATTTTACTGTACCATATCTGACTGCGCATGTTGCCTGTATAACGGGCCAGACAAATAACATTATCCGTCACGTTTTTGAAAAAACCATAACTTGATTGATCGGCAACTACCTGAAGAGGTTTTTCCCCGCTTAAAAAATATATCATATGATGAAGATGCGCGCCGAGATCAAGAGATATAATCGGTATTTCCCCATCCTTTAGTCGCCAGGCTTGAGGTTTGGGCGGCTGTCCCTGTTTATTCAAACGGGCGTAACCTTCCTGCGGCATCTCTATCTGTATTAAATTAAGAACGCCCAGCTTTCCATCAATAATCATTTGCCTCAGTTCCCGCAACATGGGATAGCCTGTATAATTGTAAGTAACAGCTAAGAATCCCTTGTTCGCTTCGACCGCCCGGCAAATCGCTGCGGCTTCTTTGCTTGATGTAGCCATGGTTTTTTCGCAAATCACGGAAAAGCCGTTATTCAATGCTTCTATCGTCATTTCCGAATGTGCCGGAGTCGGTGTTAGCAGGCAGACAGCGTCTAATTTATCCTTTTCCTCTCTCAACAAAACACGCCAGTTCTCATAGAGATGTGATTTATCCAGACCCCATTGAGATGCTGTCTCGCTGTTTATTTTTTTATTGGTGCTGAAACAGCCCGCTTCCAATACCCAACGATGATCCATCTGAGAAGCAATCCTGTGAGTATTGCCGACAGCGGAATTCAGGCCACCGCCAATAAAGCCTATTCTGAAAGGTGCTTTTTTCATTTTTGGTTCCTTTTTATGTTGCCGGTATTTAAAATCATTTAAGAAAGCCAGAAGAAAATTACCTATATTTTCTCTATTTATTTGCCCACGCTATTCAAGGTATTATTCTGTCACGACCCTGATCAATTTCTGCATGCGCTCCGTTTTTTCCATCATTTCATCCTGTGATTGAAACTTTAGAAAAACGATCCCGAATTTGGCGGTCATGATATCAGAAACTATATCGCCTTTTTTCCACCACATAAATTTATCAATAATTTGTTTTTCAATGCTGTTATCAAATATAATATCCCTGACCTTGCCCGCGGTGGTGCACATAACGCAGTGGCGGGCAAAAAATCCTCTGGGTTCAGCTTGAGTCAATCCGGAACAATCCAGCCCCGCGGAAGATCTGACTATCCATGACGAATAATCCACACCAGTGGCGTGCTCAACCAGCCTGATGTAGAGATCTCCCGGCGCACGGCGGCAGATTTCAATAATAACCGGCTCTTCACCATTTAAAATATATTGAATATGAAAAATGCCCGTCTTTAAAGACAGTAGTGAGGAAATTTTCTCTGATTCGGCGCAAAGCTTTTTCTCCACTGCGGGGGAAACAATACCGGGCGTGGAAGCCGCCGAAACCATATAAGGGTTCAAAAAATAATGTTCATTGTCGGAGAAGAAAAACACGACTCGTCCATTGACCAAAAACACTGAAAAACCATGCCGGCTGCCGGTAATAAATTCCTCAACAACAACCCTCTTCATCCGTGAAATCGCGAAGGCCTTTTCAATTGCCGCCTCGGCCTCATCCATTTGGTTGATTGTGGACATGCCCTTTCCTCCGGTCAGGTCCACCGGTTTTACAATAACAGGAAATTTAAGAGATACCATCTCTTTTAGAGCTTCCATCTTGCAGGTAAAACCAAACGCCTTAGGCGTTGCGATACCATACGAAAGCGCGAACTGCCGGTATTGGTCTTTGTAATGGATGATCTGCGCGATCCTGTATGAATCATGACCGGGCAGACCCAGTTTTTCCGCGGCGTAAGCGGCTGACAGAGCGGAGAAATCATTACAGCAGGCGCAGATAGCGGAAACTTTTAAACTTTTTGCGAGATTAAGAATTGCATCGGGATCAGAAAAGTCAGCCATCTTGTATTCATCGGAATACTTATGTCCCAGTTCGTCAGGTTTATTGCCGCTTGTAATAACATAATACCCCAGTTTTTTTGCCGAAAGAATAAGCGGGATATCGGCATAGCCGCCACCGGCAACAAGAAGTTTCTTTTTATTACTTTCCATTAATAATCCGTAAAACAGCGCCGCTATATAATTTTATAAGGAATCGTCTTTAACAAAAACCGGTGTCCGGTCGTCAACAACATAGAGCGGTCGTCCCTTTACCTGATTAAAAACCCGGCCTATGTAAATGCCCAGAATGCCCATTCCGAAAAGAAGAACGCCGGATAAGAAGAATAATGAAACCATCACGCTGGTCCAACCGGCGGGCGTATAGTTAAATAAAAAATAGCGTATAAAGATCCACGCTCCATAGCAAAAAGCCGCAAACGCCATGAAGAACCCGAACTGTACACACATCTTCAAAGGCTTGTTGGAGTATGAAACAATAATATCCATCGCCAGCGACAATTTACGTCTGAGAGTGTAAGCTGATTTGCCTTCATCGCGCCTGCCATGCTCAATGTCAATTGGCGTTACATCAAACCCCGCCCATCTAACCAGATGAAGAAAAACGCGCGGCTGTTCAGATAACTCTTTGACTATATCAACAACCTTACGAGAATAGATTCCAAAATTTGACTGTGCAGGATCGCTACTTTCGTCAGTCATATATTTGAAGACGCTGTGAAAGACACGCGAAAACAAACGTTTAAAAAATCCATCCTGTCTTTCAACCCTGCGGCCGATAACAACATCATGTCTCTTTTGTGCTTCTGCCCAAAGGCGGGGAATTTCCTCCGGACGATCCTGCAGATCGCAATCCATTATCACCAGCCAGCGTCCGCGTGCTAAATCTATGCCCGCCATAATAGCGCTGTGCTGGCCGAAGTTTCGGGAGAGTTTGAGGCCGATAACCCTGGGATCGCTTCGCGCCATCCTGCTGATTATTTCCCAGGGATTTCCCGGGCCGCGATCATCAACAAAGATAAGCTCAAAGCTGGCCGGAATCGGGGCAACAGCGGAGGCAACCCTTTCATAGAGAGGAACCAGCGTGCTGTCGCTTCCATACACCGGTACAACAATAGAAATATCAGGAACATCAACCATAAAAACCGCCTTTGCTAAGGTTTACTAAGAAAACGTAATCTATGGCTCTTTTAAATCTTGCGATGAGAAACCTTCGCACAACCGGCCATCAATTTCAACCCTTTTATCCCCTTCACTAACGGCTATAAACTGCGGCTATTGAAAACCAGCATCCTTTTTACAGCTCCGCCCCCTCAGTTACGAAAAAGCGGCTGACCGGCGTAAGTAATAAATTAATATCATTGAACAAAAATCGATAGATATCTTTGCATAACTGGTCATTGATTTCAACAATTTTTCTGTTATTATCAGACAAGAATTCATTAAATACTGGGTAAAGACGGGGTAAAATTAGTGGAGCTCCCTTCGGCAGGCGCCGCAGGTACATTATAATAATGAGATCCAAGCTTCAGAAACAAAGTGCCCTGAAGCTTGCAGGTCGAATCAATGACATTCGCCGAAAATGAGTTAAACGAAATTTGAAGCGTAAATGGAATTGATCCCAGGATCAAAGCGACGCGGAGTTATCCCGCAAAGCAGAGGATAACGCGACCTCCCGCGGTTTGTAATGCATTCCTCAACCGGCTGGAGCAGGGTGATTCCAAAACGCGGGATTGATTTTAGATTGCATTGTTTTACAGGAATGTTATTAAGGAAATATATCAGAGGATTTTGTATGAACATGTTGAGAATATGGAAAATATTTTTTCTTGCGGTCGCGTTTCTTTTCATATTAACCGGATGCGCTTTCTTCAATGATAATGTTAAAATTGAAATCAGCAGACAAACGCCTCAGCAGGAGATAGCAAATACCACCCTGATGGCCGGCGCGGCAAAAGCCGATATTACCCCGCCTCCAGGAATGCCTATGGGCGGATATTCCATTTGGGCGAATTACGGCAAGGGTTTCCGAACCAGACTCTACACCCGCGTTTTGTATTTAAAGCCAGCGTCAGGCCGGGCTGTCGCCCTCGTTCAATGCGATCTGCTGACAGGATCTTTACTGCTCAATCACCGTGTGGCGGAGCTTATTGCCGGAGAAACTGATATCGGAATAGACGGATTACTGATCGCGGGAACCCACACTCATTCAGCGCCGGGCAATTATTTTGAAAATAATTTTTATAACGACAATGCTTCCAACGCGGCCGGCTTTGACCCCGAATATTTTAATTATCTGTCAAGACAAATCGCCAACGCGGTTGTTCGCGCCTTTAAAGAAAAGAGGTCGGCAAAAATTGCCACGGGAAAAACACAGATATGGGAAATGACCCGCAATCGCAGTATCGAATCCTATTATGCGAATAAAAATGTATCAGCGAAAACCCCACCTGATATTTATAATTCCATCAATCCCGATATGTATATGATTCGCGTGGATTCGCTGGATAATGACGGGCAATATCATCCGCTGGCGGCAATTTCCAGCTTTTCCATCCATGGAACGGCGGTTCCGGCAAAAAATAATTTCTACAATGGCGATGTCTTCGCCTACATTGAACGAGAAGTAGAGTACGACATAAAGAACGGTTATAAAACATCATGGGAGCCAATCCATGCCGCTTTCAACGGTACCCACGCTGACAGTTCTCCAAACTATCGTAAAGACATGCAGGGGTTCATTGAGGCGCGCCGGATAGGAACATCCATCGGGCAAAAGGCGTTTGAACTTTTCCGTTCTCTGGATGGAAAACTTAAAAATGATGCTACCATTCGTTTTCTGGCCAGAGAGACAGATGTTTTTTCCGAACCTTGCGTTGATGAAACGTGTCTTTGCGATAGGCCTGTCGTGGGTTGCGCGCTTGCCGCAGGAGCGGATGACGGCCCTTCTCCAGTAATCAGCAAACTCCCTTGGTTGAGGCAGGGCTCTCCGCGATGGTTTTTTACAAATTCCTGCCAAGGGCACAAGCGTAACCTGGCCGGGCCCTTGCAGAACATTTTCCTTCCGAAGAATGATTTTCCCCATCAACTGCTTCTGCAAATGATTCAGATTAACGATGTCCTTCTTCTGCCTCTTCCTTTTGAGACAACAAAAGAAGCGGGAGTCAGAATAGCGGAGCAATGCCGGGACAAACTTTTATCAGAAAAATTACAATCTTTTGTCGTTATAAGCTGCGCTAACGGATACTACGGCTATGTTACAACGCCGGAAGAATACAGCATCCAGCGTTACGAGGGCGGGCATACGCTGTATGGTCCGCAAACTCAGCCTTTTCTGGCAAAACAATTAAGCAAAATGGCGCTGGAAATGGGACAGGGAAAAAGCGAAAACAATTTCCCCGAAAAATGGTCTTATAATTTGCGGGCGAAAAGATTTTTCGCAAGTGAAGTTACTGGGCGGACGGAAAGAAAAACGAATACCCATCCTGTATTTATTGCCGCGAAAATTAATGATGAACCATACTGGTCATTTGTCTGGGAGGATTTGCCGCCGCATCTCCTTTCATGGGAAAAGACACTGGTGAGAATCGAAAAAAGTGACGATGGAGTTAAATGGGAACAACTTCGGTTAAACCGACAACCTCTGGATGATAGCGGATATGATATTGCCATACTTTGCAATGATGTAATCAATCAGGGGAAAACGGGAATCTATGAAACAAGGTGGTATAACCCGCCAGTCGGGGAGAAGAAAGATTCTTACCGTTTTGTGATCCTGCCGCAGGCAGGACAGGATTTGCTTTATTCAGCATCCTTTCATCAGGAAGACGCAATGAAGCAGGAGAAAAATTATGAATAAACTCTTCGGCACCGATGGAATTCGGGGAATCGCCAACGAATACCCTATGACAACGGAAATTACCTCGAATGTGGGACGGGCCATAGCCTATCTTTCCAAAAAAGAAGGGCATAAACCGCGTATTCTTATCGGTCGGGACACAAGAATTTCCGGCGATATGTTTGAGAGCGCGATTATCTCCGGGATTTGCTCTATGGGCGTCAACGCCATTTCCGTGGGCGTAATTCCCACGCCGGGCATCGCTTTTTTAACTCATAATATGCGCGCCGACGCGGGCATTGTTATCTCCGCCTCTCACAATCCCACTCAGGATAACGGCATAAAAATTTTTAACGGCAATGGCTTTAAACTCTCCGATGAAAAGGAAAATCAAATCGAAGAATTGATCTTTGCGAAAAATATGCAAAAGCTTCACCCTGTTCCCAAAGAACTGGGCAAATTATCACGACTGGATGATGCCCCCGGACGTTATGTGGATTTTCTAAAATCAACTTTTCCCCAGAATATCAATCCGGAAGGAATAAAAATAGTCCTGGATTGCAGTAATGGCGCAACCTTCCGTGTAGCCCCTGAAGTTTTTGCGGAACTGGGTGTCGAAGTTACAACGTTATTCGACAAACCAGATGGTAATAATATTAATCTCAATTGCGGATCGCAACATACCGAAGCGCTGGCCGCGGAAGTATTACGGCAGAGGGCCGATGCCGGTTTTGCTTTTGACGGCGACGGCGACCGGGTAATTGCCATTGATGATAAGGGCAATATTCTTACCGGAGACAGGATGCTGGCCATCTGTTCTGTTATTTTGAAAAAAGAAGGCAAATTAAAAAACAACCTGGTTGTCCGTACGGTGATGAGTAATATGGGATTGACAGTAGCTTTTCAGAAACAGGGCATTGATTCCGTTTTTGCTAACGTTGGCGATCGCTTCGTTCTGGAAGAAATGCTCTCCAGAGGCGCCATCATAGGCGGAGAAGATTCCGGCCATTTGATTTTTCTGCAACACCACACCACGGGCGATGGTTTGATTACGGCCCTGCAAGTACTGGCCGCCATGAAAAAAGAAGAGCGGCCGCTGTCGGAACTGGCGCGAGTGATGAAGGTTTTTCCGCAAATGCTCATCAATATTGACGTTAAAAGAAAACCGGAAATAGAAACTGTGCCCGCAATAATGGCCGCCATCAAAAAGGCTGAAGAAGCACTGGGCGATAAAGGACGCGTGCTGGTGCGCTACTCCGGCACCCAGAACATGTGCCGTGTCATGGTTGAAGGCCCCACCAAAAAAGAAACAGAAACCCACTGCCACCAGATTGCCGATGTGGTAAAAAAAATACTGGCTTAGATTGGAACAGGCTATCTTATTTGTCATTCCCGCGAAGGCGGGAATCCAGAAAACAAAGGTCTGTGTTTCCCGATTTATATAGATTGTATAATCATTATTAGGTGTCACACACATGTCTAGCCCAGAGCAAGAGTTTGAGAGTGAGCTTGAGGTATTTCGGTGTGAGGCCGAATCGGCAGTTTAGTTTTTCTATGCCTGGCATGCAATAAGCAACTATGCCCGAAACGTTGTGGCTCTTGGCGAACCACGGGTATGAAACCAAAACTATGCTTCATACCCTCCGTTTTACGGGATTGTTCAACTTGCCAATTCCGCCGCACTGCGCTTGCGCAATTGGAGTTTCACAAATGGAGCATCAGACAGCCGGACTGTTTGAACCCGAAGGGTGAGTTTCCGGCTGTCGCGCAATGAGCCTTAGAGCCACAGTTGCAGGGGATGGAGCGTTTGGATGCCCCTTCAAATCTCACATTTAAGTTTAAAATTGGAATTATGGAAAAGAGTTTCACCCTCCCTCAATCCCTCTACCATAAAGGGCACCGTGGCCCTCGAGGGAGGGAAGAAGCATGAGAACTGGATTCCCCGGTCAAGCCGGGGAATGACAATAAGAATTATTTTTCAACTTTGATTAACATCGCATCCCCCTGCGCATGCCCCGAGCAAATGCCGCAGACGCCCCAGCCGCCGCCTCGCCTTTTCAATTCATAACCCAACGTCATGGCGATTCTGGCTCCGGTAGCGCCGATGGGATGGCCGAAGGCAACAGCTCCGCCGTTAATGTTCACCTTTTTAAACATATCTTCTTTGGACATTCCCAAAATCGAGCGGCAGCTTACCAGCGCCACCGCGGCAAAGGCTTCGTTGATTTCGATGACATCCATCTGATCGAGTGTCATATCGTTTTGTTCCAGAATTTTCTTAATGGCTAAACCCGGCACAGTCGCGATGTCTTTGGTCGGCTGTGATACTTCAGCGTAATCAACAATGGTAAAGATAGGTTTAAGACCTAACTCGTCGGCTTTTTCTCTGCTCATCAAAAGGCAGACATCGCCGCCGTCATTGACGCCGGGCGCATTCCCGGCGGTAACGCTTCCCTGCTGGCCGGTCACTGTGCTTAGATGATTAAAAACCGGCGGGAGTTTTGCCAGACCTTCGAGTGTCGTCTCCGGCCGCGGCCCTTCGTCCTTATCAAAAACGATTACTTTTTTGCCCTGCTTTACTTCTACCGGGAAGATTTCATCGTCCAGTTTTCCTTTGTTTATTGCGCGCACAGCGTTCATCTGGGAATTCAGCGCCCATTCATCCTGCTCCTGCCGGGAAAAACCGAACTCATCGGCCACTTCCGAACCGTGAATGGCCATGTGGCGGTTGTAAAAGGCGTCCCACAGGCCATCATAAACCATCGAATCAATAACGCGGCCGTTAGGCAGAGCCATCTTAGCGCCCCAGCGCATATCCGGTAGAACAAACGGACAATTGCTCATACTCTCCTGACCGCCCGCGATGCAGATATCCGCGCGCCCCAAAAGAATCATCTGAAAAGCCAGGTCAATTGTTTTGATGCCGGAAGAGCAGACTTTATTAACGGTAATGGAAGGAACTGATTCCGGCACACCAGCCAGAATGGTGGCCTGCCGTCCGGGAATCTGACCGCAGCCGGCGGGAACCACCTGCCCCATAAAAATATAATCCACATCCGCTGGCTTAACTTTTCCCTCGGTGCGGCGCAGAACTTCTTTGATCGCCAGAGCGCCCAGCTCCATTGCCGAAAAATCTTTCAACGCGCCACCCGAACGTCCGTAAGGCGTCCGGCAAGCCTCGACACAAACCACTTCCCTGAATTTTTTATGCGGATTTTTTATTTTTCTACCCATGGTTGTAAAATCCGGCTTTCTTTCTCCGAACTTCGCTATGGGCGCGTCCTTATAAATCTCTGATTTTTTTCTTTCCAGTTTTTGCGGAATTTTAGCCATAGAAATTCCATCCCCCTTTTGCTTTATTACTGATAATAATTAATTGGTAAAATTAAATGATTGAATCACGGATATAAAACCCCCTTGTAAGCTTTGGAAACTTATTTCCGCAGCAAGCTGCTGGGTATTATGCCCTCCGCCTTCGGCGGGATTGTTCGACTTACAAATTTTAATGCGTTTCACTTTTAAAATTTGAGTCTCACAAATAAATTTCAGCCTGTTTTTGCATAGAGTATTTTTAAAGTCAACTATTTTGGTTGAGGGAATTTATAATGATCTCTTCAAAGCCGGTGATGGTCGTATCCAACAATAAGATTGACGGAAACAAAATAATACTATAAAGAAAATAACCACTTGGAAGTCAACAAAGCGATTGAAGGATTTAAGCGATCAATGAATAAACGTTTAACTTTCAGGATTCTATTCTTACTCCTGTTAATCATCTTATCAGGTTATATCTTCATCCACTATGATCTGTATCTGTTTTTCAAAGACAAACACAAATTATTGAATTTTATCAAGTCATACCACCCTTACGACGAATTTATTTTTATTTTGCTCCAGATTATTCAAGTCGTGGCCGCTCCGATTCCAGGAGAACTATCCGGCATACTTGGCGGTTACCTGTACGGACCTTTCTGGGGAACCATTTATTCGACAATAGGACTTACGCTCGGTTCCTGGATTGCTTTTATGCTGGCAAGATTTTTCGGCGAACCGCTTCTGGAGAACGTGGTCAAAAAAGAGGTTTTTGAAAAATTTGATCACTTTATGGAACACAAAGGGCTGTTGGTTTCGTTTTTACTTTTTCTGATTCCAGGATTTCCCAAGGATTATTTATGCTACATTATGGGTGTAAGCCTTATCCCCACAGGAACATTCATACTAATTTCCACAGCCGGACGTATTTTTGGCACAATTATGCTTTCCATTATGGGAGCTTTCGCCAGCAATGGACAGTATACTTTTTTAACCATTATTCTGGTTCTGGGTGTGGTAATTTTTATTATGGCTTATTACTATCGCGACAAACTGCTCGTAATACTCAAAAGAAGAAAGAAATAAGCCGCATATCTCCGAATTGCTATATATTTCTTTTATCCAGTACCCGTAAAATTTTTCCCTGCTGCCGCAAAAGACTTTTGGCTTCAACCAATCTGACGTCAACATTAATTCCTGTCACTGAGCCGATGCGCTTTTTAATCGCTTCCAGAAAAGACCTCTGCTTCTGCAACTCCAGTGAAAATATTTTATCGGTGACTTCGACAATCACCTCAATATTGTCCATCGCACCTTTTCTTTCCACAACAATTTGATAGGGTGTTTCACCCTGCGCCACGCTGAAAAGAGCGTCCTCGATCTGCGAAGGAAAAACATTCACGCCTCTGATAATGAGCATGTCGTCGGAACGACGTGTTATTTTTTTCATGCGCGCCAGAGTCCGTCCGCATTCACAAGGAGTGTAATCCAGTCCGGTGATATCCCCCGTCCGGTAGCGGATCATGGGAAAGGCTTCTCTGGTCAGCGTGGTAAGTACCAGCTCTCCTTCGCTTCCGTAAGGTAATACCGCTCCCGTTTCGGGATCAATGATCTCCGGAATGAACGCGTCTTCATAAATATGCAGACCTTTCTTACACGAACATTCGCCGGCAACGCCGGGGCCTATCACTTCGGAAATACCATAATTGTCGGTTGCGCTCAAAAACAGCCTTCTTTCAATTTCTTCACGCATCTTCTCCGACCACGGCTCTCCGCCAAAAAGTCCAACTTTTAACGAAAGCGACTTGGGATCAATGCCCAGCTGTTGGATGCGATCCGCCAGAGCGATCGCGTAACTGGACGTACTGACCAGTACTGTGGTTTTATAATCCTGCATAATCATAATTTGCTTGTCCGTGTTTCCGGTGCCCATCGGAATGACCGATGCGCCGATAGCCTCCGCACCGTAATGCACACCAAAGGCTCCGGTAAAGAGACCATAACGGAAGGTTATCTGCACCACATCGTCATGAGTCACACCGGCGGCGGTCATAAAACGCGCCGCCAGATTAGACCAGATTTTTATATCGTTTTTAGTGTATCCCATCACTATTGGTTTGCTGGTGGTGCCGGAGGATGAATGAATGCGGACCACTTCTCTGAGAGGCACGGCAAACATGCCATAGGGATAGTTAAGGCGCAGGTCTTCTTTCGTGGTAAAAGGCAGTCTGGTCAAATCGGACAAGGAACGTATATCTTCCGAAACAATCCCTGAATCGTTAAATATTTTTCGGTAATGAGTAACATTCTTGTAAACTCTGTTGATTATGGCCTGAAGTCTTTCCAGTTGCAGTTGCTCGAGCTCATCCCGTGACATACACTCATGAGTTTGATCCCAGATATTCATAAAAATACCTCCCGCAAATTCAATCTATTGAAAACACATGTGGAACCGCTTCGCTTGTTCCACCCTACGAAATTTATCTTTCCCATATCTCCTTCTTATCTTTACCGAGATACGCCCTCTGAACGTCTTTATTTTGCAGCAATTCGGCGGCCGTGCCCTCCAGAATCAGATGGCCGTTTTCCAGCACATAGCCACGATTGGCCATCTTCAGGGCTGCCCGCGCGTTTTGTTCTACCAGCAGAACTGTTGTTTTATTCTCCCGGGACAAATTTTCGATAACCCGGAAAATTTCCTGAGCCACCATTGGCGCTAGCCCCATGGAAGGCTCGTCAAGGAGCATCAGTTTCGGTCTGGCCATGAACGCCCGGCCGATGGCGAGCATTTGCTGCTCTCCTCCCGATAACGTTCCGGCAAGCTGTTTTCGCCGCTCTCTTAGAATAGGAAACAAATCATAGACCATCTCTTTGTTTCTTTTCACTTCATCCCCGCCGCCCAGCATTCTATGGTGCAGATAAGCGCCCAGTTCGAGATTATCCTCCACCGAAATGGGTTTAAAAACCTGTCTGCCTTCCGGAACCTGCGAAATACCCATCCTGACAATTTGGTGAACGGCGAGATTATTTATAGGAACATTGTTAAACAAAATCTCTCCGCTGCGTGGAGGCACTACTCCGGACAAAGAATTAAGAAGAGTTGTTTTACCGGCTCCATTGGCGCCGATAAGAGTCACTACTTCCCCTTCAGTCAAATGAAGAGAAACGTTTTTCAACGCCTGTGCCTGACCATAATAAGTATTTATATTTTTTATCTTCAACATAGCGATCTTGTAAAAAATCCATATGCAGCGTTGTGCTGCATATTTCGTCACTGCGGCGTACGCTAAAAAGTACGCCTCGTTCCTCAATATTTGCACGCCTTGCCTCTGGAACTTTTTACAAAGTCGCTAATTTGCAACTTTTAATTCCATTCTGCGAGAACAATTTTAAATGAATGTCCCCGGACAAAGCTGTCAATCCGATCCCAAATAAGCAGAGATCACCGCGGGGTTTTCCTGAATCTCCCGAGGTGTTCCCTCTGCAAGTTTTTTCCCCAGATTCAAAACAACGATAGAATCACAAATATCCATCACCAAATCCATATCATGCTCCACAAGCGTTACCGTTACGCCGGATTTTCTTATTTTGCGGATGAGCAAGGCAAGTTCGGCTGTTTCCCTGCTATTCAAACCCGCCGCCGGCTCGTCCATCAAAATAACCCGCGGCTGGGCGGCCAGTGCCCGGGAAATTTCCAGCAGTCTTCCCTTGCCGAAAGGCAGATTGCCGGCCTTCATATCGGCCAGATCTTCCATGCCGGTAAATTCCAGCCACTCCATGCTCTTTTCCCTAATATATTTTTCTTCTTTAATCTGGCCGGGCAATTTAAAAGCGCAGGAAAAAATACCGCTCCTGCTTCTGGTGTGAAGACCGACCATGACATTTTCCAGCACGGTCATCTGCCCGAACAACTCCACATTCTGAAATGTTCGCACCAAACCAAGTCCGGCAAGCATCTCCGTATTAAAGAAAGAAATATTCTTCTCGCCTAGATAAACTTCCCCCGCCGTCTGGGTGTAAAGACCGGTAATAATATTAAAGAGCGTGGTTTTACCTGCGCCATTGGGACCGATGACTCCAGTTATCGAACCGTCGGCAACGGAAAACGAAACATCTTCCAACGCGGTCAGTCCGCCGAATATTTTGGTAATGCCGTTAAGCCTGAGCATCGCTATCCTTTTTTCTCTTCATTTTCGCGGCGGTAAATTCCACCATTTTTTGAATGCCGCTAATCAGACCGCCGGGCATGAACATGGTCATTAAAATCAGCATCAATCCATAGACAATAATATCAAAATCCTGAAAGACGCGCAGAAATTCCGGCAGCATCGTTAAAATTGCCGCGCCCAGAAATGAGCCGTAAATACTGCCGAGGCCGCCGATAACCACCATTGTAAGCAGTTCCACGGAAAAATTGAAACCGAAAGACGCCGGCGCGATAAAAGTCATGATATGGGCGTAGATGCTTCCGGCTACCGCGGAAATAACGGCTGAAACCGTAAAAATCTGCACCTTCAGAATTCTGGCGTTAACGCCCATGACGCGCGCGGCCACTTCCGAATCATGAATGGCTCTGAGCGCCCGACCGATTCTGGACTGGGATAAATTGATGGATAATAACGTGACGGCCAGAGTGAACACCCAGACCAGATAATAATTATTCAGATCATTGTCAAAAATCAATGAGCCGATATGAAGATTAGGTATTCCGGATAAACCGGACGGGCCTCCGGTAAAATCAACGGTTTCGTTAAAAATTATATACATGATGATGCCGAAACCAAGCGTGGCCATCGCCAGATAATGTCCTTTAAGTTTTAAAATAGGAAAGCCGATAACAAAAGCCAGCGCTCCGGCTATGATCGCCGCCAGAATCATGACTAAGAAAGGATCAACCGGAAATCGGGTCGTAATTATGCCGGAAATATACGCGCCCATGCCGAAGAAAGCGGCGTGTCCCAGGGATATCTGTCCGGCGTATCCCATCAAGAGATTAAGCCCTATGGCCAGCATCGTATTGATACCGACGAAAACAAGCACGTTTAAAAGATAATTGCCTCTTAAAAAAAACGGCGCCGACAGCGCGGCGGCCGCGAAAATCAAGAAAATAAGTATCTGGCGTTTTTTTTCCGTCATCTTAATCATGAGCCGCAGGTCAAAACAATTTTCCGACGCAAAATATAATGATTCATGGAGTTAAAACCTTTCCGTCTCTTTCTTGCTGAACAAACCTTCCGGCCGGATAAAAAGTATCAGCAGTAATATTATAAAGGCGATGGCGTCTTTATAGCTGGCGGAGATAAAGCCGGCGCCCAGCGATTCCAGTAAACCCAGCAGAAGTCCGCCCATCACAGTGCTCAAACCGCTGCTCATTCCGCCGATGATCACAGCGCAAAAACCTTTCAGTCCGAGCATGACGCCGACGTCATAGGAAGTCATAGTCAGCGGAGCGATTATTATTCCCGCCATCGAGCCGATAGCCGAACTGATAGCAAACGAGAGCAAAACCATATTCTTTACATTGATACCGACCAGTCCAGCCGCCTGAGAATTATAAGCGCAGGCGCGCATGGCTTTGCCGACAACACTGTAATTAAAAAAAATCCTGCTGAAAATAATGATTAAAACAGTCACGCCGAAAATCCAGAGGTGCTGGGGCAGGATCGTCGCTCCGGCGATATAAAGAGGATCATTGCTGGAAAAAGCGGGCAGAGCGTGGGTGTCTTTCCCCCAGATAAGCATAGCTGCGCCGCGGATAAAAATGCTCGCGCCGATAGTAATAATAATCAGGCTGAGCGGCTTCGCGTTCTTGAGAGGTCTGATGGCGAGACGTTCAAAACAGATACCGACAATTGTCGAAATAATAATTGCCAGAACGATTGCCGGCACTAGCGGCAATTTTAAAACAACCAGAAAAAAAACCGTTAACATCCCGCCGAGCATCACAAACTCACCTTGAGCAAAGTTGATGATTCCCGTGGCGTTATAAATCATGGCAAAGCCAAAACCAATCAGAGCGTAGATAGCGCCATTAGAAAGGCCGGATAAGATATATTGAAATAATTGCCGGGAACTGTCCATTTAGTTTATGTTGCGATTCTTCGATAAATAGTGGAACTCCATTCAGCAGAAGAGGAGCCAGAGGCTCCCTATAATAACGCGACCTCCCGCGAGTGCAGCCTGCCCTCGACCTGATCGGGAGGCACATTCCTCCCCCGGCTTGCACCAGGAGATTCCAAGTCGCGGGATTAAAGCGGCGCGGGCGTCATTATCGCCCGCGCCTTACATAAGTTTTGCTGATCTATGTCACTTAATTACTATTTAATCAACTTCCAGTCGCCTTTTACAACCTGAACCAAAACAAAAGCTTCACTGGTCAAACCGGCATGATCCTCCGGAGAATAATTAAAAGTCCCGCCTATGCCCGCAAACTTTTTCGTTTTCTCCAGCTGATCTCGAATCGCTGCAGGAGAGAACCCTCCTTTTTCCATGGCGCTCTTTAACAGCATAACAGCGTCCGAGGCATGACCGCCGAAATGATCGCCTTCCACCTTATAGTTTTCCTTGTACTTATTCACATAGTTCATCAGCGCTTTCTTCTGCGGATCTGATTTAGGCAGTTGATCGGCAACGATAACTTTTCCGGAAGGAAGTATAATTCCTTCGGCTCCATCACCGGCAAGCTCAATAAATTTCTTGGAAGAAACACCGTGACTCATATACAAGGGAATTTTTATTCCCAGTTGTTTGACGTTTCTGGCGATTTTGGCCGGACCGGGATTGGTTCCCCAGCAAATAATTGCCTGAGCTTCGCTGTCGCGTATTTTTGTTAATTGAACCGTCATATCGTCATCTTTCGGACCATAAGTTTCGTCTGAAATTATCTGCATGCCGAATTCTTTGGACTGCAATTTAAGCTGTTCTCTGCCGGAAGAACCGAATCCATCAGATACAGTGAGTATTGCCACCTTAGAGATTTTTTGTTTCTGCAAATTCGTGTAAATTTTCATTACGGCCAGAACGTCGTTTTGCGCTGTTTTAAAAACCCATTTCTTCACCGGGTCGGTTATTTTAATTCCCGCCGCACAGGAAATAAGAGGTATTTCCGCTTTTTCGACCACGGGAATCACGGCCATGCTGTCTCCGGTCGTGCTGGGGCCGATTATAGCCACCACTTTATCATCCTTGATTAACTTATTAACTCCCTGCACAGCCTTGGTGGCATCGCCCTGAGTATCATAGACTATAAGCTCCAATTTACGTCCTTTTATTCCGCCAGCTTTATTTATCTGAGCCACCATCATTTCCGCCGTATTGCGTTCCGGCTCGCCGAGGAATGAAGCGGGACCTGATAC
This sequence comes from Deltaproteobacteria bacterium, assembly GCA_026388535.1. Classification (GTDB taxonomy): domain Bacteria; phylum Desulfobacterota; class Syntrophia; order Syntrophales; family Smithellaceae; genus Smithella. Next base: position 60,271 of record JAPLJP010000093.1, read on the forward strand.
AGAAAATAAAGCGCCGATCTTTACGGGTGGAGCGGCAAAAGCTATTCCGGCCAGTAAAACACTAAAAAATGAAACAAAAATTATTCTAAATATACTTCTCGACATACACACCTCCATTTAAAAATATTTTATTGTGAAACTCCAATTCTAATGAAACTCAGATATTACAAGCGCAGCACAGTAATATCTGTCAGTTGTAATGAGTCCCAAATTTCAGAAGCGTAGCGAACTGAAATTTGTTGGACGAATTATCCCTTGAGGGATATCCCCAATAAGCGTGGTTTCATACCCTTGATTCACCTGTAAATACAACAAATTAAAAAGCCACGGCTCTTTTATCTCCGCCCGTGGCTTTTAATACGGATTTATTTCCGAGTCGTCTTAAGCGATGAGCAGATAAAGATTAAGCGATGTAAAATAACAATAATCAGTGTTTAATTTGCAGTTACCTTGCTGATGTTTCTGCCAACTAATTGCCGCAGACTTCTTAATATTTTTGCTGATTTGTAAATCACAGATAAAACTTCATGTCAAACGAAAAATCACGCCGCTTCAGCCCTACCGGCAAAGACCATCCTGATTAATTCCCGGAAGTTTATTTATGCCGCTTCGCTACACAACCGGTATTTTTACCGTAAATGTCGTCCCTTTTCCCACCTCGCTTTTAACCGTAATTTCTCCTTTATGTCTCTGGATGATTTCATAGGTAATGCTCAGCCCCAGGCCTGTTCCCTTGCCCGCATCCTTGGTTGTGAAGAATGGTTCGAATATTTTAACAAGATTTTTTCTGGGTATTCCGACGCCCGTATCGGAAACATTCATCCAGACGAAGTTGTCCTTATGCCATGTCTTAATCGTTATTATCCCCTGTTCTTTAATGGAGTTAACCGCGTTGATCAGGAGGTTTATAAATACTTGATTTATCTGCTGAGGATAACACTTGATAAGAGGCAGACTGCCGTAATCTTTTTTCAGTGTGGATTTGTATTTCAATTCGTTCCAGACCATATTTATAGCGCTATCTATACATTCATTGATGTCGGCATCCTTATATTCTTCCTCATCCATTCTGGAGAAGCTGTTAAGCTCGTGGACTATCTTTTTCACCCTTTCCGAACCATCAAGTGATTCCGTAATCAGTCCTTTCACATCATCAATAATATGGTCCAGTTTTAATTCCTGCCGTTTTTTCTTAAGATTCCTGACAGCATTCGCGTTCTTAAGAGATTTAATAACGTCCGACTGGGTCTGGATAAAATCAATCAATCGCTGAATATACTTATCGAGCGTTCCCAGATTGCTCGCGATAAAAGCCATGGGATTGTTGATTTCATGGGCCACACCAGCGGCAAGCTGTCCGATGGAAGCCATCTTCTCCTGTTGGAGAATCTTCAGTTGGGATGCCTTTAGTTCTTCATAGGCCTCTCCGAGTCTTTCCAGGGTAAGCTGAGCATTTCTCCTGCTTTCATCGATTTCCTTGTTTTTCTTGATCAGCTCTTCCTGGTTCTTTTTCAATGCATCTTCCATCTGTCTACGTTTAGTGACGTCCCGGGAAATGCCCCGGAATCCGATAAGCGTGCCTTCGGTATCCCTGACAATAGACACCGATGTTTCACAAATCAATTTCGTTCCATCTTTGCAAATTGCTTCCGTATCTATAAGGGTAGTCGATTCATTGGTTCTGTAGCTTTTATCCACGGCAGCATACAGCATTTTTACGGTTGGTTCGTCTAAAAGATACCAATATTTCTTTCCTATTAATTCTTCTCTCGTATATCCTAGTTTGCTGCACATAGCGTTATTAACGAAGGTAAACTTGCCATTTATATCTGCTTCATAGTAAGCTTCTTCAATGTCTTCAAGGATGACGCGGCGTTTCTCCGCGTTTTCGCGCATCGCCTCTTCCATTTTTTTACGCTCGGCTTCTCTGCGCTCAAATTTTCTACGCTCAGCGCTCCTGCGCTCAACTTCATTCTGTACATCTTCTTTTTCTTTACGCTCACCTCTACGCTCGCCGGACCTGCGATCAGTTCTTCTACGCTCAGCGATTTTTTCCATATTTCCCTCCTGAAACAAAGCCATGTTCAGATAATTCAACTCGCGGCGGCAAAACGCAGCAATTGCCCCGCCCGCGCTCTGAACAGCATTATTGGACGGTTAAGGCTCTTCCAATACGTCAGATGTTTTATTCTCGAGCAAAACGGCGACGGACGCGCCGGGAAGTTCTTGAACAGCTCGCAATTTGTTCTGAATCGTTTTTGATTTTTTCCGGGCGTCATCCACGGAATTGGCGGCCTGTTCCAACCTTTTATGCACAGCATCCAGAGTGTCGCCGAATTTACCGAATGCTGTTTTTACCTCGGTCAGCACGCTCCAGACCTCGCTGGAGCGTTTCTGAATCGCCAGCGTTCGGAAACCCATTTGCAGGCTGTTTAAGATAGCGGCGAAAGTGGTGGGGCCGGTAACAACAATATGGTACTCTCTCTGCAAGAGTCCAACCAGAGCCGTACGGCGGATGACTTCCGCATAGAGCCCCTCCGAAGGCAGAAACATAATGCCGAAATCCGTAGTTTTCGGCGGCGCGAGATATTTTTGGGAAATATCTCTGGCGGCTTTTTTGACGCTTGCCTCCAGTTGCCGGCCGGCCTCGTCCGCGGCGGCGGCATCAGCCCGTTCCTGCGCGTCCAGCAGGCGCTGATAATCTTCCACTGGAAATTTGGCATCCACCGGAATCAGCACGGAATCAGCATCAGAGTCGCCCTGTCCGGGAAGCTTTATGGCGAATTCGACAAAATCGCTTCCGTTCTCGTTTATCTTGACATTCTTCAAGTATTGTTCAGGGGAGAGGATTTCATCCAGAAGCGCGCCCAGCTGCACTTCACCCCATGTGCCGCGCGATTTGACGTTGGTTAGCACCTTCTTTAAATCGCCAACTCCGGCGGCCAGAGAGCGCATATCGCCGAGACCCTGATGAACCAGTTCGAGTCTTTCGGAGACCTGCCGGAAGGATTCCCCCAAACGTTTTTCCAGCGTGTTTTGCAGTTTTTCGTCTACCGTCTCGCGCATCCGGTCGAGCTGACGGGTATTGTCTTCCTGAATCTGCTTTAGCTTCTCATCAACAATCATCCTGACAGCTTCTATTTTCTTTTCAGTGGCAGCGGTTAGCTCAGCCAGGCGCATCTGCACAGAATCCTCGAATGATTTAAATGATTGGGCAAGCTCAGTTCGTTCCTGCTGTGCCTGTATCTGCGTCTCCGCCCGCGAACGCGCGATTTCTTCGCGCACAGAGCGGTCCGTTCTTTCCTGAAAATCCCGCAGATTATCCAGTTTGTTCACAAGATTCGCGTAATCAACAAAGCCGTGCGAGGCTTGCCAGTACAATAGGACAAAGCCGGCGATCATCAGGACTATAATTATTATAATCAGAATTACTTCCATTCTTTCTCCGCTATAATTCGAATAAAATTTACCATACAAAAAATCTCCGAGAACAGAGACAAGGCCGCTTTTTTCACAAGCGAACCTGAAAATTCATTAAATAAACGTGGAAGAAAATGACGGCTGAATATAGCGGTTAAGATACCGGCGTGTCAAGCTAAATGACCAGATTTGACGTGTTTTCATCAAGCGGCGCCTCTATCACGCCAAAACACTGTATTAATTAGGGAACATATTTGTAAGTTGCATAATTTACGGCTTTTGGGTATAAACCAGCGTCCGCATAATTTTGGCGGATTAAAACATCCGCTTATTTCAAGGTTGAACATGGCCATTAGAATTGAAGTTGGTTTTAAAAAAGGCATCCGCGACGCGCTGGGAGAAAAGGTAAAAAAACGGATTATCGACAACCTGTCCCTTCCTGTTGAGAAAGTAAGCACGATTGAAGTTTACACCATCGCCGGCGATTTGACCAAAGACAAATTAACCAGAGCCGCCGCCGGTCCGCTTTCCGACCCGATAATCCAGAACTTTGCCATTAACAAACCGCTGGTCTCCGGTTTTGACTGGCTGATAGAAGTCGGTTTTAGGCCCGGTGTCACGGACAACGTGGGCAAAACCGCCCGCGAAGCGATTGAACTCATGCTGGGCGTCGACAAAGGCGAACGAAAAATCGGCGTCTATACATCACGCCAGTATCGAATCTGCGGAAAAATCACCAGAGACGACGCGGAAAAAATCGCCTCCGGCCTTCTGGCCAACGATTTGATCGAACGCCATCAAATAGTTTCCGCGAAAAATTTTGATTTCCTCCGCGGGATACCGGCCTACATACCTCAAGTATCGGGCATAGCCAAGCCCGTGGTGGAGGAAATCAATCTAACCGCCGCCGGAACAGAAGAACTTTTAAAAATCAGCAGAGAGCGGATTCTGGCGTTGAATCTGCAGGAAATGAAGGCCCTCCGCGCTTATTACCGCGATAAAAAAACGGTTGCCGCCAGAGAAAAAGTCGGGCTGGGCTCAAGCCTCACGGATGTGGAGCTGGAGTGCCTCGCACAGACCTGGTCGGAACACTGCAAGCATAAAATATTCAACAGCAAGATTCATTACACCGACGGTAAAAAGAGAATGACCATTGATTCTCTTTTCAAAACCTATATCCAGGGCTCCACGGCTAAAATCCGCAAAGCTAAAGGAAAGAAAGATTTCTGCCTTTCCGTTTTTGTAGATAACGCCGGCATAATCAGATTCAATGATGATTTCAATCTTGTTTTCAAAGTCGAAACGCATAACTCTCCTTCCGCTCTTGATCCTTACGGCGGAGCACTGACCGGAATTGTCGGCGTTAACCGCGACCCCTTCGGCACCGGCCTCGGCGCGAAACTTATCTTCAACACCGACGTGTTCTGCTTTGCCTCGCCGTTTCATAAAAAGAAACTGCCGCCGCGCATTCTTCATCCGCGCCGGATTTACGAAGGCGTGCGCGAGGGCGTGGAGCACGGGGGAAACAAAAGCGGAATTCCCACCGTTAACGGCAGTATTGTTTTTGATGAAAGATTTCTGGGAAAACCCCTTGTTTACTGCGGCACCGCCGGCATAATGCCCGCGCGCATCGGCGGCAAAACCACGCACAAAAAAGAAATCAATCCCGGCGACCTGATCGTCATGACGGGCGGACGCATCGGTAAGGACGGCATTCACGGAGCGACCTTCTCCTCCGAGGAACTGCACGAAGGATCGCCGGTAACGGCAGTGCAGATCGGCGACCCCATCACCCAGAAAAAAATGACCGATTTTCTGCTGGTTGCACGCAACCGCGGTCTTTATCGCGCCATTACTGACAACGGAGCGGGAGGGCTTTCCTCTTCTGTTGGCGAGATGGCCACCTATTCCGGCGGCTGTGAGCTTGATCTGATTCATGCTCCCCTGAAATACGCAGGCCTTCAGCCATGGGAGATTCTTGTTTCCGAAGCGCAGGAAAGAATGACGCTGGCGATTGACCCGAAGAAAATAAAACAATTTCTGGCACTGGCCCAAAAGATGGATGTGGAGGCGACCGTTTTGGGAGAATTTACCGCCTCCGGAGTATTTCACGTCCTTTTCGGCGGAAGAACAGTCGCGTATCTGGACATGGAATTTCTCCACGCCGGCGTTCCCCAGATGAAATTAAACGCCAGATGGAAGCCGCCGAAAAATAAAGAACCGCGCTTCGCACCGCCTAAGAACATGGGTATGGAGCTGAATAAAATGCTCTCGCGCCTGAACATCTGCTCGAAGGAATCTGTGGTGCGCCAGTACGATCACGAAGTTCAGGGCGGCTCTGTAATCAAACCGCTGACCGGCGCGAAGAATGACGGTCCTTCCGATGCCGCGGTAATCAGGCCGCTGCTGGATTCCAGGGAAGGAGTTGTCGTCGCACACGGCATCTGCCCGCGCTACAGCGACATTGATACTTATCACATGACCGCCTGCGCCATTGACGAAGCAATACGCAATGCGGTATCCGTCGGCGCCGATATTGATAATCTGGCGGGACTTGATAATTTCTGCTGGTGCGATCCCGTTAAATCCGCGAAAACTCCCGATGGCGAATACAAATTAGCACAGCTTGTCCGCGCGAATATGGCCATCTACGATTACACGACGGCTTTCGGCGTTCCCTGCATTTCCGGCAAGGACAGCATGAAAAACGATTACCAGATAGGCAACACCAAAATATCCATTCCGCCGACAATTCTTTATTCCGTCATCGGCGGGGTAAAAGATGTGCGCAGGGCCGTCACCATGGACGCCAAAAGGGCGGGCGATCTTGTTTATATCATTGGCGAGACCAAAGATGAAATGGGCGGCTCGGAATGGTTTGCCCTCAGAAATTTTATCGGCAACAATGTCCCCCGGGTGAATGCAGCAAAAGCCATAAAAATTTACCGCGCCATGTATAAGGCCATCCAGGCCGGAATCATCGCTTCGTGCCACGACTGTTCCGACGGCGGACTTGCTGTCACGCTTGCCGAGAGCGCTATGGCCGGCGCGCTGGGAATAAAAACTGATTTGAATCTTGTTCCCTACAAGGGGGAAAAAAGAAACGACTATATTTTATTTTCGGAGACGGCCAGCCGTCTCGTGGCGACCATACGGCCGGAAAATAAAAGTAAGTTCGAAAAAATCATGGCCGGAAACATCATCGGCGAAATCGGCGTTGTCACCAATGATGGTTTATTTCAAACAACCGGTCTGGACGGCAAATTGATTATTAAGGAAAAAATCAGCAGACTCAAACAAGCGTGGCAAAAGCCCCTTGATTTTTAAAAGCAGGATTTATTTATGCCCCGTAAAGTAAAAGCAATAATATTGACCGGCAACGGCACCAACTGCGAAACGGAAATGGCGCGGGCATGCAAGATGGCGGGCGCCGATGGCGCCGATATTGTTCACATCAGCGAACTGCTCTACGGAGACCGGCGTCTGGACGACTATTCCTTCCTCAATCTGCCGGGAGGATTTCTCGACGGCGACGACCTCGGCTCAGCTAAAGCCGGCGCCAACCGTTTCCTGCACGCCGGAATCTCCGGCGGAAGAGAAATGCTTTTCGACCAGCTGATTAAATTCATCCGCACGGGAAAATTAATTCTGGGCGTCTGTAACGGATTTCAACTGATGATTAAACTGGGGCTTCTTCCGGCATTGGAAGGAGTTTACAGAAAGCAAAGCTCCACATTAACCTACAACGATTCCGGGCGTTTTGAAGACCGCTGGGTTTATCTGAAGGGAAACGCTAAAAGCCCCTGTGTCTACACCAGAGGAGCGGATATACTGTATCTGCCTGTTAGGCATGGGGAGGGCAAGTTTATTCCGAGAAGCTTTTCAATTCTGCGGCAAATCGAAAAGAAAAATCTTTTCGCGCTTCGATACTGCGAAGAGGACGGTCTGCCGTCAATGGAATATCCGGCCAATCCCAACGGATCGGTAAACGCTATTGCCGGAATCTGTGACGAATCAGGACGTCTTTTCGGCCTGATGCCTCATCCTGAGGCTTATTTATGCCGCGTGAACCATCCCCGCTGGACAAGGGAAGAACTGCCCCGAGAAGGACAGGGATTGATAATTTTCCGCAACGCGGTAAATTTTATCCGGAGTAAGGAATTTTAATTCAGGAAATATTAAAGGTCTCACGCTGAGATTTAAAGCGGAAATTATTTTCTTGCTTTGTAGTACTGAAATTCGCCGGGTATATCAACCAACTGTTTGAACTCCCGATCGGAGGCGGCCATCATCTCGTTGAACCAGTTGGGGGAAATAATTTCCCTGGCGGCGTCCTCGTCAATAAAATTAAGGTCTTCCGTTTTGAGGCGCAGTTTGCTCAACACAGGGAGATTATCTTCTCTGGAAACCATGAATGCAACCTTTTCGTACCAGATGTCGCCGAAATCATTCAACGGGAAACTGATATCACCACGCCACGGATCGGTCAAAACAACATGTCCTTTGTAAATTCCCCTGAAAACGACAAAATGCCGGTATTCAAATATTTTTATCGGTATGATACAGGGAGCCTTCAGTTCTGATAAGTCATTCAAATCAAGCTTGAAGCCGTCCGCCTTGTAACCGAGCGCGGTGACGAATTTCTTCATATCCAGCAGGGAAAAGGCCTGGCGTTTTTCTATTTGTGCGGGATCGCCATAATGCAGAAGCCCGTAAATAACCTGTTTTTCGGTGAATTTCTCCCCCAGATAAAAATTGAGAAGAATAGCGAGAGCGGCGGAACCGCAGGAAAAGTCATAGTTCTGCTTTATCAAATGATCCTTGTTGATTTCCGAAACAGGATTTACGTGAACGCGGATATGCCCTGGTCCCGGACCGGGAACGGCCAGGTTAATCTCCGGTTTCGGCTGATCCAGAAGAGGAAAAAAATCGGAGGTGAAAGAAACGAGAACAGCGAATATTCCTGCTATTATCAACGCTCCCATGAGAGAGCCACCTCCTGTTATTTCAGCCGGTTTAAAGGTTAATTTACCGGCGCGATTTTTGGCTTTATAGTTGTCGAGGAAAATTTATTATAAAGCTTATAAACAAACAGCCTGTTTGTCAGGCCGTTTTTATATTTATCCGAATAATGGCGCCCTAATTAATTATAGGTGTTTCAGGGTTATTTCCTGTCTGTAGAAAATAACATTATCGAGACATATCGGCCCCCAGCTCCGCCCCGATTCCAACTGCATGCTTCTGACCTTTATGGTTGTCATCATGGGAAGCTTTAACCTTAACACATTCGCGGTCGCACTTCTGCCGATATCAACGTTAGCTATGGTTGCTATTGAACCTCTGATGTCGCCGTTTTGCCAGTAGGTTGTAAAGGAGGATCCGCCTATATTCATGTTTCCGTTTGGAACCCATGTTGTCCAATCTTCACTAGCATTGTATGTGCCGGGGGTGGCGGCATAAATATAAAGGCCTTGTACATCAAAACTTCTCGGAGTGTCCCTATAGGTTAATTGAATCCTGCCTGTATAACCTCCCTGCGTCATATAACCTTCAAGACCTGATCCGCCGCTGGACTGGGACAACTGCATCCACAGGGGGGTGGTCGTGTAATTGTGAGTCGTTCCCGCGATGGTAACGTCACGTCCCATATAAAGACCATTGACTGTGAGATTGCCCAAAGTGCGTGAGTTGCCGCCGGCGACGACATTAACGTTGACTGCCGAGAGGTTGATTCCATTGGATGCGGTTGAGGGCAGGGCGATTCCGTTCATAAAGAGCCATGTTTTTGTCCCGCTGGAACCGACATCAAGCAGAAGATTGGTGGAAATGCCAAATTTGCCGGCCGCGCTGTCTCCATTAATGGTCAGAAGAGGAAGATTAATGGCGTTTGTCCCGGCACCCGTAAGAGACGCTACGGTGACATTGGCATTGGCGCTCAGACCAAGACTTATGGTTATTCCGGCCTGGCCTTCGATTTTCGAAAGTTCGTCTTCGTCTATCGCCTTCATCTTCGCATATACGGAGGGATCGTACACGGAAGGAGCGAAAAGCAGAAGCAAAATCACTATAAAAGTGACGACTCTCATGAAGTTAAAATTAAGCACAAAATTACCTTCTCTTTTTATTCACTTCAATGCCCCAATTAATGGGCGAAAACCTGGACAGTACCTGTTACGGATGTGGTAAATTTCTCCATACTAATGCCCATCATGTTGGTGGTGGTGGACAGAGCGGCGGTGCTATCAAGCCTTAGATTGGCGGTGATATTGCACGGTCCAAGGGTCAGAGTCGGCATAACCATATTTATTCTTGTCGCGGTACCACTGCTTCCGACATCAACAATGGCGTCGCCGCTTATCACTAATGTATTTCCGCCGTTTATGACGACATTGTTCGCTCCGAAATAGCCGGGGGAAGCAAAGTCCGTAAAGCCGTCGGAATCGCCGAAGGCCATGGTTGCCATAGTAGTAGTGCCTACCGTGAAATTACTGAAATTGATGCTCACGCCCGCTTGACCAGTCACATTATCCAGATCACCGTCGGTAATGGCGTGTTTGGCAAACGCGGAAACAGGCATCATCATAAATATTGCTGCAATTGCCAGTAATAATATTTTTTTCATTATTTTCCCTCTTCAAATTTTATCTATTCAGGGTAAGGCCATTTGCTTTCAACTTCTTTTAACCTAATTTACCGCCCGCAGTCATTTCGAGCGAAAGCGAGAAATCCTTGAACTCCGTGCTTTCCGGCTCTTTTAATATTCCCCCTACCGGTAAACCGGTATTCGGAATGATAATTTTAAAACTCTTTAAACTTTTAATCCGGGTGTGAAAAAGGGGCACGGGCAAGCGGTTGTCCGTGCCTCTTTTCACGTTTTCACAACGGCTGAAACAAACGCCGTTTTGCTCTCAAGTATTAATGAGCGTGAATAATCAGCGTACCCTTGGGGGTTAAGGAAACGCCTGACATAAAAGACGTGCCCAATATTCCAGCGCTGGCTAAATTATCAGACTGAGACAGCTTGAGTACCTGCGTCATAGACCCGGCGAGAGCAATTGTGGGCAGACCGATTCCGATAGCGGTTACTGTACCAGAAGAACCGACATCAATTGTCAGGTCACCGGAAATAGTAACAAAATTAGTTGTCGAGTCGATGGTAGCACCAACCCAACCGGCGGCGGTGTAACCTGCTGTACCTGTAAAGCCGTCAGAGTCGCCCCAGGACTGAGCATCAATCTTAACAGCTCCTAAACTAAATTGATCGAAATTAATCGTTACGCCTACCTGGGCAGTGATGCCCGCCATTTCGCTTTCGGAAATAGGTGCCTTGGCAAATGAGGTAAAAGGTAACATTACAAAAGCCGCTAATACTGCAAACAATAAAACTTTCTTCATCTTCTCTCCTCCTAAAAAAAATTTGTTTTTGTTGTTATGCCGGTGAAATAACCTTCGCCTTCAGACTTGCGCGGGCCAACCGCTTTTTCTTCTCCCGCCAAGTCGTCGCGCCTGTTTGTTCTCCAGCGGGTTAAATACTTCTGCTTCTTAACTAAACCAAACTTAACTTCTTCTGCTATTTATAAAACCGCTCTTTAGTCTCCGGCGGTTTTATCGCCTTATTGCCAGCTAACTCTAAGTCGCCGAATAATTGGGAATCTTGTTGAAGATTCCACGAAGACCGGTTGACGAATGATAGCTGTATTTTGACGCAAACACGAAGGTAAGTATTTCGTCGCTAAAATCAATCGTCCTTACGCCGGCGGCCGTCTGTCTTAACAACACGCCGCCATTTTGCCCCGTGCCCGCGGAAGCAAACATTCCGTTCATCGTTAATATAGATCCCGTAATCTGACCCGTCGCATGAGCCGTTCCGAGTTCAATGTAATTGAGCACACGATTGGTATTACTAGTTATATTGTCAAAGCCAAACTCCAGAAAAACTCCATTCCAGGCAAGAGGGGTGGCAGGAATGCCGCTCGTGTAATCGTTACCACCCCAGAAGTAATTTACAACATCCATATCCCAGCCGTCAGAATCCATCCCTATCCCTGTCGCACCGTTGTCGTAATAGCCCATTTTAAAACTCTCTACATGAGCGTTCATTACCAGATTGACGCCCAGATCCAGGCGAATAACATTAGGACTGCCGCCTCTGCAAGAAGTACCAGGACAGCCTGCTGTGCCATCGAGCTCCGTTAAGGTAAAAAACGACTGGGCGCTAACTTCGGAGAGTTCTTGATCGGATAAAACTTTAGCGGGAAGTTTCGTCGGCGCCGAAACGGATGCGGGCAAAACAAGAAAAACGGCCGCAACGGCCAACAGAACGAGAATGATTTTATGGGGAAAGAAAAACTTCGCTCTTGTCTGCTTACAGTTTATTAGCATTCCTTAAACAGGCTCCTAAAAATTCGCCGGATATTATATGTGGAAGTTTTTTCCCTTTATATATAAGCGAAAAAATAATGTCAAGCTGAAATTTGTTTTTCGCTCTCCACATTGCAATTTTTTTAAATTATGGAACTATGCAATAATAAAAATTTTAAACAGCAGTAGGCTTAGTATTAAGTTCCAGCAACAGGAGGCTCTTGCCGATTATATCCGCGGTAAAAGATAGTCAGCAAAACACCGCCAAAACCAACTGTGATGACAACGGCCTTGATAAACATGCCGAAGTAAAACGGCAACCAGCCGATAATCCACCACAAAATCAAACCAAGCAGAGTTTCACGAATGAGTGATTGCTTATGATGGCGAAAAGTTTTTGTCAAGATAAATTTTCCCAAAAGAGCGCTAACGGCAATAAAGCCGAACATAAACGCCAGTAATATAAAGAGAAACGCCAACGGAATCAGAGCAATACCGATAAAGGAAAATATCAGCAGCATAAAAAAAGGGACGGTCATCACGGTGGCTGCGGCGCCCCCAAAAAATGATTTGAATTTGTTTTCCCGGATACAATCCGCGACTTTGTTCAGGGGACGGGGAAATAAAAAAACCATCAGCATCGCCAGCGCGGCGAGCATAAGGAAAAAACAGAAGGAAATGATATCAGCGAGCCACGACCATTCATCGTTTTCCTCGTAAAAAGCGGAAGAAAGGGCGGCAAAAATATTCGATGAGTTGACTTCGGTTACCCGCCCGTAAATCTGTGCGCCGTTTCCCTGAACCACAACGCCGCCTATACAGAAAATATTACCGCGGACAACTGCCGTGTTTGTCAGCACAACCGAACCGCCTACCGTCACGAGATTTTTTTCGACAAGACCGCTGACTGTTATCTGGCCGTCTATGACAAAGGCGTTATCCGCCCTCTGCTCCTCGCCAATGTCAATATCTCTGCCGATTCTGACGATATTCTGCGCGTAAATATCAGACGCCGCGAAAAGCAGCGCCAGCAAAACAATGAAGGCGATAAATTTATTTCTCATGCTTCTCTCATTTTCGGATTTTCTCTCTGGAGGCAATTAGCTTCTGCCGCCCGTATTCAACAACTCCCGGCATGACGGAAATAATAACAATAGCAATAATTACAATGGTAAAGTTGTTTTTAACGGAAGGTATGTTGCCGAAAAAATAACCGCCCAGAAGAAAAAGGAAAACCCACGCGATGCCGCCGGTAATATTATATAAAATAAATCTCGAATAACTCATCGCGCCCACGCCGGCCACGAAAGGGGCGAAAGTGCGGATAATGGGCATGAAGCGGGCGATAATAATTGTTTTGCCGCCATGCTTTTCGTAAAACTGATGCGTTTTTATCAGATATTCCTTTTTGAAAAAGCGGCCGTCTTCATAATGAAATACTTTCGGCCCGATATAATGGCCGATAGCGTAATTGACGGAATCCCCGCCAACGGCGGCAAGGCAAAGCAGAATCAATAAGATCTCGATATTTAAAGCCCCCTGAGCGGCAAATGCTCCCAGGGCGAATAATAGCGAATCTCCGGGCAGAATGGGCGTAACCACGAGGCCGGTTTCACAAAAGATAACCAGAAACACTATAACATACGCCCATACACCACAACTCTGGATAATCAGCGGCAAATATTTGTCCAGATGAACAAAAAAATCTACAAAATAAATGATAAAGTCCATAATAATTATGATATACGGGAAAATCTTTAAAAAAAAATTTAATTCCAAGCGAAGTCATCGTATAGAGAAGAGCAGAGGAGTTGTCAACTTAAAAAAGGGTTGCACCGTTTTAAAATGATTATCGCCGACAGAAAAAAAATTGTTCTTGTCATCGCATTGCTAATCATTGCCTGTCTTGCCGCCTTCAGCAGGGTTGCGGGCAATGATTTCATTAATTTCGACGATCCGGGATGCATAACCCAAAATTATAATGTTCAATCCGGATTTAATCTTCAAAATATAAAGTGGGCATCTACTGCCGTTGTTTCGGGCAACTGGCATCCCCTGACTATGATTTCCCATACTCTGGACTGGAGTCTGTTTAAAGATAACGCGGGCGGCCATCACCTGGTGAGTCTGCTTCTGCATATCGGCGCTGTTATCTTTCTGTTTCTGTTTTTGAATAAAACAACAAACAGCCTCTGGCCTTCCGCTTTTGCCGTCGCCCTCTTCGCCCTGCATCCCCTGCGGGTGGAATCCGTGGCCTGGGCATCGGAACGTAAAGATGTCTTAAGTATGTTTTTCGGCATGGCGAGCATCTACGCCTACGCGTTCTATGCTGAGAGCTCCAAACTCTCACGGTATCTTTTGTGTTTGATATTATTCATTCTGGCTCTGATGTCCAAACCTATGCTGGTTACCCTGCCTTTCCTACTGCTTCTTCTGGATTACTGGCCGCTGGGACGATGGCAGAGGGCGCTGTCCGCTCCAACTGAGGGCAGATTTAAACTTGCGGGCAGGCTTGTCTGGGAAAAGGTTCCTTTTATTTGCCTGACCATCGCCTCGAGCATCATTACTTTCTGGGCGCAAAATAAAGAAAATTCGGTTGCGTCCGTATATTCTTTGCCGTTTCTTAAGCGCGCCGTCAACGCCACTTTTTCCTACACCGCTTATCTGGATAAAATCTTCCGGCCGGTTAATCTGGGTGTATATTATCCTTACGATTTCTTTCTCCCTTTATGGAAATTTTTAATTTCCGGCATTATTCTTATATTAATTACCGCCGCTGTTCTTTATTACATTAAAAAACTGCCCTTTTTATTTACGGGCTGGTTCTGGTATCTGGGGGGGCTCATTCCTGTGATCGGGCTGGTACAAGTCGGCTCTCAGGCGATGGCCGACCGCTACACTTATCTTCCATCAATCGGCATTGCTATAATGCTCGCGTGGGGAATACCGCTTTTCTTCCAGCGCGAAGATGTTCGCAAAAAGATTTTGTTCCCGGCGGCAATAGCTATACTTTTCATTCTGGCGATTTTAACGTGGACGCAATGCGGTTACTGGAAAAACAGCATCACTCTCTTCAGCCGCGTTTTGCAGGTGACAAAGGATAATTATATCGCGCATAATCATCTTGCATCCGCTCTGCATAAAAGAAGATTTTTCGAAAGGGCTATTTATCATTACAATGAGGCAATCCGACTTAATCCTGTTTACGCTCATGCCTACTACAACAGAGGAATTACTTACTATACCCTTGGTCAGAAACAGCGTGCTTTAGATGATTTTAAAGAAACAATCCGCATAATACCGAAAAGTCCTGATTCCGCCTCAGCCTACAACAATCTGGGGGTTACTTACACGGATCTTGGCCAATATCAATTGGCCATTGATAATTACAATGAAGCAACCCGGCTGAAACCGGATTATACCGATGCCTACAATAACAGAGCGATTGTTTATTTAAATCAAGGCAACAGCGTCTCCGGATGCAGCGACGCGCAAAAAGCGTGTGAATTGGGAAACTGCGCGGCACTTAAAGATGCCAGGTCCAAGGAATTATGCCGTTGAAGCGGATTTTCCCTGACAAACGACTATTGACTTTACTTGAAAAAACGTTAGATAGAAATCCGCTATGAAGAAAAAATATACTTACCTGATCGTTATATTTTTAATTATTTCGTCCTGCGCGGCCTTCGGCAGGATTGCGGGCAATGATTTTATTAATTTCGACGATCCGGGATATATAACCGAAAATTATCAAATACAGCAGGGAATTAATCTTCAAACCATCAAATGGGCGTTTACCACCTCATATTTCAGCTACTGGCATCCCCTGACATGGCTCTCCCCTATGCTGGACTGGAGTTTATTCGGAGCGCCCCCCGGAGGACATCATTTTGTAAGTCTACTTCTGCACATCGGCGCTGTTATTTTTTTATTTCTCTTTTTAAATAAAACAACGAATAATATATGGCCTTCGGCTTTTGCCGCCGCCTTATTCGCCCTGCATCCCCTGCGGGTGGAATCAGTGGCCTGGGCGGCGGAACGCAAAGATGTGTTGAGCATGTTTTTCGGCATGGCAAGCATCTACGCCTACGCCTTCTATGCTGAAAGCTCCAAACTCTCACGGTATCTTCTGTGTTTGATATTATTCGCTCTGGCTCTGATGTCCAAGCCCATGATGGTAACGATTCCTTTTGTCCTGATGCTTCTGGATTACTGGCCGCTGGGACGCTGGACTAAAGCGCTGCCGGCTTCGGCTGAAAGCCGCTATAAGCTTGTGAGCAGGATTATCTGGGAAAAGGTTCCTTTTGTTTGCCTGACCATCGCCGCCAGTATTCTTACTTTCTGGGCACAAACTAAAGAAGGGACAGTTGCTTCAGTAGAACTTTTGCCGTTTATCGCACGCTGCTCCAATGCTATTGTTTCCTATGTAGTTTATCTGGAAAAAACCTTCTGGCCTTTTGATCTGGCCGTATTTTACCCCTATGAGTTATCCCTGCCTTTATGGAAAATTTTGATTGCCGGTCTCATCATTATATTAATTACCGCCGTTGTTATTTACTACATCAGTAAATTGCCTTTTTTATTCGTCGGCTGGCTCTGGTATCTGGGAACTCTTGTTCCCGTAATAGGGATGGTACAGGTCGGCTCTCAGGCAATAGCCGATCGTTACACTTATCTGCCATCTGTGGGCATTGCCGTTATGTTCGCATGGGGAATACCATCCTTGATTAAAAGCAAACAAACAAAAGAAAAGTTGTTGTTTCCGTCGTCAATACTCTTTCTTGCCTTTATGGTGTTTTTGACATGGCATCAATGCGGCTACTGGAATAACAGTATAGAACTTTTCAGTCACGCTTTGAGCGTAACAAATGATAACGCGCTGGTACACAATCAACTGGGACTTGCTTTTTTCGAGAAAGGCAAAAACAGAGAAGCCCTTTATCATTACAATAATACAATCCTTATACAACCTCTTCAAGACAGTGCCTACAATAACAGAGGAGCCGTTTACTTAAAATACGGCCAGTATCAACAGGCGCTTAATGATTTCAACAAAACTATCGCTTTGAACCCCACTTATATAAAAGCCTATAATAACAGAGCGAATATTTACGCTCAAGCCGGGCAGTATAAATTGGCCGTAGAAGACCTCAATGAAGCTATCCGCCTCAATCCCGATTATATTAATGCCTATTACAACCGTGGTTTGCTTTTCGCGAAACTGGGTCAGCATCAAAAAGCCATCGAGGACTTCAATAAGGTTATCATCCTTAACCCTAACGATATCAAATCCTACTACAACAGGGCGGCTGTTTATTTGAATCAGGGAAACAATATCTCCGGCTGTAGCGACGCGCAAAAGGCGTGTGAATTGGGAGATTGTAAATTATTTAAAGCCGCCAGTGTCAGAGGATTATGCCGCTGAAGCGTATTTTCCCTGACAGACGCCTATTGACTTAACTTGAAAAAACGTTAAATAGAAATCCGCTATGAAGAAAAAATATACTTACCTGATCGTTATATTTTTAATTGTTGCTTCCTGCGCCGCCTTCGGCCGGATAGCGGGCAATCACTTTATTAATTTTGACGACCCGGGATACGTAACCAAAAATTATAATGTTCAATCCGGATTTAATCCTGAAAGCATTAGATGGGCGTTTACAACTACATATTTCAGCTACTGGCATCCGCTGACATGGATCTCCCATATGCTGGACTGGCGTCTGTTCGGAGAAAACGCCACAGGCCATCACCTTGTCAGCCTGTTTCTGCATATCGGCGCTGTTATTTTTTTATTTCTCTTTTTAAATAAAACAACGAATAATATATGGCCTTCGGCTTTTGCCGCCGCCTTATTCGCCCTGCATCCTCTGAGGGTGGAATCCGTGGCCTGGGCATCCGAACGTAAAGATGTCTTAAGTATGTTCTTCGGAATGACAGCTTTATATGCCTACGCCTTCTATATCGAAAGCTCCAAGCTATCCCGTTATTTTCTATGTCTTATATTATTCGCCCTGAGCCTGATGTCCAAACCAATGCTGGTCACTCTGCCCTTCGCCCTACTTCTTCTGGATTACTGGCCATTGGAACGCTGGACGAAAGCGCCGTCGGCTAATTCTGAAAGCAGATTCAAACTCACTTGCAGACTTATCCGGGAAAAGGTTCCTTTTGTTTGCCTGACCATCGCCGCCAGTATTCTTACTTTCTGGGCACAAACTAAAGAAGGGGCTGTTTCGTCCATCGAAAATCTGCCTTTCACGACGCGGGCGGCAAACGCATTTTTGTCCTACACGGCTTATCTGGGAAAAACCTTCTGGCCGGTTGATCTGGCCGTATTTTATCCCTATGAATTCTTCCTGCCCCTGTGGAAAATTTTAATTTCCGGCCTCGTTCTTATATTAATTACCGCCGCCGTTATTTATTACGCCAAAAAACTGCCTTTTTTATTTACAGGCTGGTTCTGGTATCTGGGAACACTCATTCCAGTAATCGGGCTGGTGCAGGTGGGAAAGCAGGCGATGGCCGATCGCTATACTTATCTTCCTTCCATCGGCATTGCCATAATGCTCGCGTGGAGCTTACCTCTTTTGTCCCGAAGCGAGAATACGCGCAAAAAAATTTTATTCCCGGCGGCAATTGCCTTACTTGCCGCGCTGGCAATTTTAACGTGGATACAATGTGGTTACTGGAAAAGCAGTTTTACTCTTTTCAATCAGAATTTGCGGGTCACGAAGAATAACCAGCTGGCACGGAACTACGATGGAGATGCTTTTACTGAACTTGGGCAGTATCAACATCAACGTGATATTGAAGATTTCAACAAGGCTATCGGCCTGAACCCGGATGCTTTTCTGGCCTACTACAATAGGGGGACTGCTTACGCTAAAATCGGCCAGTATAAAAATGCCATCCGGGACTATAACATGGCCATCCGTATAAAACCGGATTATGCTGATGCCTATAACAACAGGGGGCTTATTTACGGTCAACACGGCCAGTACCAACTGGCCATCAAGGATTTCAATAAGGTCATAGGTCTGAATCCTAATCATATAAAAGTTTACAATAACAGAGGGCTTGCTTATAGTGAACTTGGTCAGTATCAGAGCGCCATCGAGGACTTCAACAAAGCCATCTTCCTGAAACAAGATTATGCAAATGCATACAACAACAGAGCAAATGTTTATCTAAAGCAGAAAAATAACATATCCGGTTGCCGCGACGCGCGAAAGGCGTGTGAATTGGGAGATTGTAAAATATTGGAGACCGCAAAGGCCAAAGGATTGTGCCAATGAAGCTTGTTTATCCTTTAATTAGGCGATAATTGTTTTTCTTTAGAAATATAGATATCTCTGAAAAAGGGGAAAGCTGACGGTGTTTGGCGGGCAATTCAAAACTCTAATGTAATAAATTTAGTATAAATAATGGAGACACAAACCGGTTATGTTAAACAAAATAAATATCAGCCTCGGCAAACAGAAACTGGTTATTTATATCGTTTTGGCAGTGGTTACACTTGCCGTTTTCTGGCAGGTAAATCAATACTGCTTTATCAATTTTGATGATCCTGCGTATGTAACCGAGAACAGTCATGTCCAGTCAGGAATCACGCTGGAAGGATTTCGCTGGGCGTTTGGCACAAAGTATTTCGGCTTATGGAACCCTCTGGTGTGGTTGTCTTTCATGTTCGATTATCAGCTCTATGGCTTGAACGCCGGCGGTTATCATGTAACCAATCTTATCATACATATCTTGGGCACGCTGTTGCTCTTCTGGCTTTTTTGCCGTATGACCGGAGCTGTCTGGAAAAGCGCCTTTGTCGCCGCCTTATTCGCTCTTCATCCTCTGCATGTGGAATCGGTCGCCTGGATTGCTGAGAGAAAAGATGTCTTGAGCGCCTTTTTCTGGATGCTGACTTTGTGCTTTTATGTCCATTACACGGAAAAACCGGCTATAAGAAGATACCTGCTTGTTCTTTTTTCTTTTGTGTTAGCTCTTCTGAGCAAGCCCATGGTTGTTACCCTGCCCATAATTATGATTCTTCTGGATTACTGGCCGCTTAAACGCTTTGAGTCGAAAAGAGGCAATTTGATTTTATGGCAATTGCGGGAAAAAATACCTTTTTTTATTTTGACCGCGGCTCTTGTTATTGTTACGCTTTACACTCCGAACGAACAGGAAACATACATAAAAGGTTTTCCTCTGAGTTCCCGGCTTGCCAACGCGCCTGTTTCTTTTATGACTTATCTGGAGAAAACGTTCTGGCCTCATGACATGGCCATCTTTTATCCTTTCCCTGCTCATATTCCCGTATGGCAGATTTTAGGAGCCACTCTTCTAATTCTCGCTATCAGCGCTGCCGTCATTGTAATGGCTAAACGTCTTCCTTATCTCTTCGTGGGATGGCTGTGGTTCGCCATAACTCTTCTGCCGGTTATCGGGATCATTCAGATC
>JAPLJP010000087.1 GCA_026388535.1 Deltaproteobacteria bacterium
AATTCAGGAGATACGTCTATCGGTGAGCGCTCACGGGTCGTGGGAGATGGCGCGGTTGTATTACCCGCGGAAGGAGAGGGAAAAGACATCAGCGTATCCGCTCAGCCAACACCAACTGCCGTATCTACACCGTTGACATCATCCGATAAAAAGACATTGCTTGCCTTTGCCCGAGAAACCTTATCCCGATTTTTTTTGACGGATACCGTTCCGTTGGCTAGAGGTTTTAACGCGAATCTTCAACAACCGTGCGGAGCTTTTGTTACGCTCAAGAAAAAGGGCGAGCTTCGCGGCTGTATCGGCCGGATGATCGGAGACGAGCCACTTGGCAAGCTTGTCGGAACCATGGCGATTCAGGCAGCCTTCAATGATGGACGGTTTAGTCCGCTTACCGCCGATGAACTGAACGATATCGAAATAGAAATATCAGTACTGACACCAATGAAACAGGTAGCCGGCGCCGCTGATATTGTTGTCGGCAGGGATGGCGTCTTACTCAGCAAAGATGGCCATCACGCCGTTTTTCTTCCTCAAGTGGCAACGGAACAAAGATGGAATCGTGAAGAACTGCTGGATAATCTTTGCCTGAAAGCCGGGCTGGCGGCGGGAAGCTGGAAGAAGGGAGCACAATTGTCAACCTTTCAGGCTGTAGTATTCAGCGAATCCCAATTCAAATAACCTCATGATAATTTACCTTCTCGCCATCGGATTGATTTCAATTCTGGGGCAGGTTGTCCTGCTTCGGGAATTGAATGTTTCCTTCTACGGGATAGAATTGATTTACCTCCTGGCACTGGGTATATGGTTATTCTGGACTGCCGTAGGCGCAGTCATCGGACGCCGGATTCATTTTCCATCCCTTAACCACATTGCGGTACTTTTTATTATCTTCGGAATCGCCCTTCCTCTGGATATTGTATTCATCCGTTCCAGCCGTCTGATCTTTGGCGGCATACCCGGCGCATATCTTACCTTTTTTCAGCAATTAATTGTTGTAGTCATTTCCATACTTCCCGCGGGGTTGTTGTCCGGCCTCTTATTCCAGTGGACCGCAAAGGCATACGTGACAACAGGCAGGACGCTGGCCGTCGCCTATTCTATTGAAAGCGCGGGCGGATTAATCGGCGGATTGTTTTCCACCCTTTTTATCATGTGGGGATTACAGAATTGCTCTATAGCGTTTGTGTGTGCTCTTGCCTCAGTCATAACACCCTTAATCGTTTTAAGGGGATTAAGGACATCGCATCTGCGCTGGACGGCAACTGTCTTAGCTTGTATCTTTCTGGCGCTCCTGTGGAAGACATCTTATCTTGATCGCCAAATGACCATATGGAATCACCCGAATCTTTTAGAAAGCAGTGATTCTCCATATGGCAGAATTACCGCAACAAGGCTTTACAATCAGATTTCTGTTTTTGAAAATGACGCCCTGTCATTTGAGACTGAGGGAACTGAAGCCGAGTACTTCTGCCATTTAGCGGCTCTTCAGCATCCGAATCCACAGGACGTGCTGATTCTGGGAGGCGGAGTTGAAGGGATCGTCAGAGAAATAGCAAAATATGCGCCGCGGCTAATTGATTATGTTGAACTCAACCCCGTCATGCTGAACATGGTGACGCAATATCTTCCTGATGACATCAGGAAGTCGCTCAGAGAACCGAACGTCCATATTATATTTGCCGACCCCCGACAGTATCTTAAAAAGAGCGGCACATACGATCTCATTTTGGTCGGCATGCCGGAACCGTCCTCGGGACAGGCAAACCGCTTCTACACTCAGGAATTTTTCAAACAATGTTCCACAAAACTTAAGTCCGGGGGAATTCTGGGTTTCAGACTCCGTACGGCTGAAAATTTATGGACACTGCCGCTGACCAGCCGCAACAAGAGTATCTACGGAGCCCTGCAATCTGTTTTTCCTGAGGTGCTGTTTCTTCCGGGAACAACAAACGTTGTGACCGCCTCTTATGCACCGCTGCCTCGCACGCCGGAGGCCATGTCCCGCCGGTTACAGGACATGAAAATAGTGACAAGGTTAATTTCACCGAATTACATTAATTACCTTTTTACAAACGATAGGTTTTTTAAAATCAGAGATTTACTTAATAGAGAAAAGGCGCTGCCTAATACCGACATCAGACCGGTTTGTTATCAATATGCCTTCATAATATGGTTGTCGAAGTTTTTTCCGCGCGTTGCCCTTGTTGATCCATCTTCAATCATGAATATGAGGTTTTTAAAACCGCCGTTGTCATTGTTGTTGTGGATCAGTCTGCCCATCCTTTTTCTTCTCAGCCGCTCTCGGCCAGCATTCCGCAGCACAATGCTGGTCGCCATGGCTGGATTTATGGGGATGGTTCTGGAAACAATTCTTATCCTTTATTATCAGGTAAAACACGGGGTGCTCTATCAGGATATAGGACTGCTACTGATGAGTTTCATGGCGGGTCTTTCTCTGGGTGCAATAATCATCAACAGGGAGATGGCTAGGCCGGTCAACAATCAGAAACTGCTCCGATTGTATGGTATGGGTTTGCTCCTTGGATTTTGTTGTTTGTGCGCTTTTACGGGAATGAGAATAACAATGAGCATCTCCGCCGGTTTGGTTCATATTTCATGTCTTCTGGCGGCAACAGGTTTTTTAGTCGCCGGTATTTTTGCCTACGCCAGCCTTTATGAAAGTGTAGATCAGAAAAAAGTAATTTCTCCACTGTACTCGGCTGACCTCATCGGCGGATGCCTTGGTTCTCTGCTCGGCAGTTTGATATTAATTCCCTTAGCGGGCATGAATGTCACCACTTGGGGAATGCTTCTGCTTGCCGCGTTTTCTATTCTTTTGGTCTAATTAAGAACGCTCTCATTGAAGCTCTTAATTGATGTGGACATTATATTGATAACAGAAATATTTGTTTGCTGACTTCACCGACTAAGTCTCAGTAGAAGGCAGTTATAAAAGTTGAGGATTACAGGAAGAAATAGAGTAACGTAAAAATCAGCAGTGAGCGAAGCGAGTCCGCTGGATGCATTTGTTCGATGGCGTTAAACACCCAACTTGAAACAGCCTAGAACCCATAAAATGTCCGATGAGTCACAATTGCTAATTGATTTTTTCCCCTTTACGGGTAATTGTAGTAACTTCTTTAGTAATAAAATTAAAGACATCTTGATGGTCGTTTAGTTCGTCATAAAAGATTCTTTTCTCAACCTTTCCGGTTTCCGTATTTATAATCAGTATAATATGAAACCCTGACTTGTCTTCACCCAGAGACAAAGCCAGATATTTTCCAGTAACAGGTGGTTGTTTTTGGATACTTTCTTGAGCTGGTGCATTTCTAAACGATAACAAAACAAAAACTACAATTAAAATTACCAGTACCTTGTGCCAAATGTTTACAATAAAATTTGTTTTCATGATTGATGACCCCGTCCCCTATGATATTTGTTCATAATAATTTCAGAGCATGTTTGTAAAACTGGACAGTAGCATTGCTCTATGCAGTTTCCCACTTACCCCCTGTCACAAGAACCAAAACTATCTCTACTTGTACCACATGTGAGGTTTGAATTCAGTAGTTTTGATTGTTTTTGATTGAAATGTTGTATGAATTGGGAAAATAAGAAAAACAATATTACAGGAAGGTATAAAGGAACTGGATTCAAAAAAAAGCTGCTTAATGTTACGCGTCACGATTATCGACTCTGGTGCCTAAAGTCCTTAGTAACAGGGAAACTTTATTTCTCCCATATTTTTGCTCCCTTGATAAGAATTTGACATCTAAGATTGAACGCCCGAATGCTCATTTCTCCGTACCGCCGGATTTCTGCGGGGGCAGCAACTTCGGTCGAATTTTCTCCCAGTTTCCTCCCACCGGGCATACGCGCATACATTCAATACAATTGTCTACATCGGTAATGTACGTCTGAGCACCTTCCACAAGAGGATCACGCCGTTTCAAATGTTGACGGAGCATTCTAATATATCTTGGCCATTCCCAAAATCTATCAGGTGGCAAGCGCTTGAAACCATAGGCCCAGTAATTAAAGCAGGGATCAACATCATAGCGGCCGGCTTTTAATGCACCGGATGGACAGGCCTCCTCGCATCGCCCGCAGTCCTGGCAGAGATCGAGCTCTCGCTTTGAATCGGCTGCCAGTGGCACCTCGGTAACGATGGCGCACAGCCGCTGATGCGGTCCGAATTCGGGCGTGAGCAGCAAGTTATTCCGGCCGAGCTCGCCCATGCCACAAGTGACGGCCGCTTGCTTAAGAGAGAGAAACCCTAGTGTACGGGTCTGGCGGAATTTTCTGCCGGTCTCAGGGTTTTGTTTGAATATCTCCACTGGCTTGTCCGCTGAAATTGGAAGGGATAGAAAGCCTTCACGCTCAAGTATTCGGCTGATCTTTTCAGCGGTTGCATCCAACAGCCGGGATGTCTGAATTTTGTTCCGCGTCCAGAGCATGATATCGGGTGCATATACAGCGCCCAGCGAATGAGCGACCGCCATGACGATAACGCTCCGGGCAGACGGCATAAGCGCTGTTGCGGAACGGGGCGGATGCGCCAGAATAAGATTTTGGGCATCCGCAATCCCGACTATGTCGATACCCTCATCATGGAGCATTTTTTTAATACTGTGGGCATTGATTTCCAATTTGGTAGCCTCCTGCCGGTTCGTGAAATTCTATCGATACATGTCCTTATGTAATGGCTATGTATGGTTCACACTTCACTTGACCTGCCACGGATATTTGTACCACATGTTAAGTTAGAGTTCAGCCATTTTTTTGATTATTTCCGATTGAAATTTTGTATAAATCGGGAAAATAAGAAAAACAATATTACAGGAAGAAGTGCTCGGCGCAGAGGAGAGGAAATAATTTTTATGCAAAGCCTCTAATAAGCCTGATCCTGGTTTTAAACGGAGTGGACACAACATAAGAGTACTGATATATAAAAAACACTTTTAAAAAAAGCTGTAAAAAATCATAACAAAGGATCTTAGATGCTGCCAGCACATGCTTTTCTACGGAACATAGCCGGCAAGAGAGGATTGTTTTGGATTCTTTTCTTTCTTCCCTGTGCTTTTCTTACAGCATATGTTCTCTACGTTCCTGCCAATGTAGTTTTTTGCGATGAATGGAGATTTGTGCCTATGATTGATGCCCTGCACAATCACCAGCTATCCTGGCAGGATATCTGGGCTCCTCTCAATGAACATCGCGTTGTTCTGATAAAATTTTTGTTTCTTTTCTCGGCGCTTTTTTTACAGATGAACACAAAAGTGTTGATGATGCTCAGTGTCGTTTGTCTGCTTTTGACCAGCTTGATGTTGTATCGATATTTCACAACCCATGTTCACAATAAATATGCGGCATTCCTGTATCTTCCCGTCCATTACCTTCTCTTGAGCATTCGTCAGTGGGAGAACCTGACGATGGGCATACAATTGTTTAATTTTGCCATGATTTTATTCCTTGTGGCAAGTTTGCTCGTTATGGATAAGGCTTTGCAAAAAAATAAAATAAGTTTGTTCTTATGCAGTATATGTCTGGCTTTCTTAAGTTCGCTTTTTTGGGGAATAGGAATTTTCACCTTTCTTCTCTTGATCGCGCAGCTTGAGGGTTGCCATTTACCGGCATTGAAAATAAAATGGTACACCAGAGTTGTCTTATACGCCTCGACACTATTTGCCGCCTATGCCTTTATCTATGGTTTGAAGCAGGAAACGCGTATCCTGTATATCCTTACACACGTCCCTGAAGCGGCGATGTACTGCATTATAAATATAGGTAATACCCTCATTGGAGAATTTGCAAACAAGACTATCCTCTGGGTCCATTTGCTTTTTGGATTTACACTGGCTACACTTTATATCCGGGTGCTGTGGATCTATTTTCGGTGGAAGGACGATGTGCAAAAAAATATACCGATGGTCGCCATTCTCTTTATTTTCTTTTCGCTGGCCATGTCGTTACTGCTTACCTATAGTCGGGCATATTTTGGTTTAATCCAGGCCGCAACCTCTAGATATGCCACCCTGACAATGCTCGGAGGAGCAGGGTTATACATGGCAGTCGCATACCTCTGGACTTTTAACAAGAAGTATACATTATTATATATTATGGTTTTAGCGCTGATCGTCATCGGCGTGGGCCTATCGACCGTGCAAGAAAGCAAAATGATGGGAAGCAGAAGAGCATATTATATTAATCTTGTTTCCGTCTTGCAGTTGCCTTCCGAAGAAATGACAGATGATAAATTACAGCCGTTCAATGTTTCCGTAGAGCATGTGCGGAAAGGAATCCCTATACTGCAGCGCTATAGGTTAAGCGCGTATGCACAGCCATGATCTCACCTAGTGCTTGAGTAATCCTTGTTAGCGGGGCGATGAGTATATATTTTCGATCTCGGCATCAACCATCATACGAACAAGTTTGTCAAAAGTGACCTCCGGTTTCCATTTCAAAACCCTATGGGCCTTTTGTGCATTACCTCGTAAAATCACTTTTTCAGGCCGGTAAAAAAGTTTGTCTTTTTTGACAAACTTTTTCCAGTCCAGACCGGCATGGGCAAAAGCGGTTTCGATAAAATCCTGTACAGTGTGGACATTTCCAGTTGCTACCACATAGTCATCCGGCCGCTTTTGCTGGAGCATAAGCCATATTGCTTTTACATAATCGCCTGCGTATCCCCAGTCGCGGCATGCCTCGGTGTTTCCTATCCTGAGCTCCTTAGAAATTCCGCACTTAATTTCCGCGACGGTGCTGGCGATTTTCCGGGTCACGTATTCAAACCCCCGGCGGGGCGATTCATGGTTGAAGAGTATACCGCATGCAGCGAAGAGACCATAACGATCCCGGTAGATGCTCACCAGATGATATCCGGCTATTTTCGATATCCCGTAAGGAGAGCGAGGATAAAAAGGAGTCTTTTCGTTTTGCGGCGTCGTCTGTACGTTTCCGAACATCTCGCTTGATCCCGCGAAATAGAACCGGCATTTTGGCACAACTTCTTTGAGAGCGGAAAGAACATGGTGAGTTCCGCTTATATTGGTTGTGATCGTCGAAAATTCATCTTCGAATGAATAGCCGACGAAGCTTTGCGCAGCCAAATGATAACATTCCTGAGGCCGCACCTTTTTAAATATTGAATATATACTCGCATAATTCTCAATTGATCCTGCATGCAGATGTACTTTTTTCTGAATATGGCTGATCCGCAAGAGATGATGACGCGGATCATCAATGCCGATCCGCCTGATAATCCCGTGAACCTCGTAACCTTTTTCAAGCAACAATTCCGCAAGATAAGAACCGTCCTGCCCCGTAATTCCTGTGACGAGCGCTCTCTTCATGATATTCCTTTCTGATGACTTAAAACCGCAGCTTCTTTACGCCAGCGTCTGGCCGCAAAAAATGTTTTCACGTATGATACACCGAACTTAATGAGGTTTGCATTTGACCGGCCATGAAGACGTTGCTCATAGAGAAACGGCACTTCAATAATCAACGTTCCGGCAAGATGAAGCTTGAGCAACACCTCAAGGAGCACATCAAAATCATGCGCGGTTACGGTTTTCAAAATGGGAGCCATTGTTTGGGAATGATACAGACGAAAACCACTGGAAAGATCACGATAGGGAAGAGAAAAAGCTCTCGAATAGACCGCGTTTAATATGCCACTTAAGATGCGTCTGATTAGGGGCATCTCCGCCTTTCCATGCGGTATATAGCGCGACGCGATCACAAGCCGGTTCGGCGCGCGCTGTTTCCAAAGCGATTCGATAAATTGAGGGTTGTGAGAACAATCCGCATCGACATTTAGCACATACTCGCCTAGTGCCTCTTTAAAAGCAAGACGAAACGCGTATCCATAACCAGGATGATCCTGAATGACTACCCTGGCGCCAAGCTGACTTGCCACCGCGATCGTATTGTCATATGAACAGCCATCAATGACCAGTATCTCATAGCTTGAGAAAAGTGTATCAGCAATATCCCGCACACGGGGAATGATAATTTTCAGATTGTCTGCTTCGTTGCGGGCAAGAATTATGATAGTAATGTCTATACTCATGGAGATTCCCTCTCCTTATATTTTTGAAGCGGCGTTATCAGTTGATTTGGCTTATGTTGATCTAACCATTGAGCATTTTTTTGATTTTCCGGGAAAAATCATCCGGCGCTTCTGCATTCAGCGCAATGACTTCGCCGGGACATATGGTGTTTCTGTCTTTTGTCAGGATGTTGGCCGTGACTTCATAGGCAGTTATGATGATGCCGTTATCTTCCAAAAACTTTTTTGCCGGAATGGAGGCAATAGTTGTAATCACTTCCGAAATAATTCCTGAATAGACAATTAATTTGGCGGCGGCCAGTCCGATCACTTTATCGTGTAAAATCAATCCCGATTTATTTTTGTGTTTTTCCAGACAATCGAAAAGGGGGCGCACCCCCTTTTCTTCGGAAGAATAAATCAACTTGTTCCCCTCAAAAAGAGCCAGAGAATATCTCGAAAAATCCGGTATCAGCATAGATATTTGCGCAGAGGTTTATTGAATGAATGCATCAGCGCCGCCCAGAGAACATTTGCCAGGAATAAAACGACAACCAGTTTCGCAATAAATTCCGCGGGTAGATTTACAAAATAATAGTCGGTTATAATCAGCCAGGGGAGTTCGCAGACAAAAGCCAGCAAAACCGAGAGGATGATTTTGTTGGTTCTCTTATAAAAGATGCCGGTTAGTAAACCAAACAGCGCGTTGCCCACAATAAGGTAAGGGTTGCCAAGTAACAGGGCGGAATAAAGGGAACCTGCAACACCGGCTATAAGGCCGCCTGTAGCGCCAAATATCAGCGCCGCCAAAATTATTGCCGCCGGGAAAAAGTGAACTTTCCAGCTTTGCGCGAATGTCAGATTAATCATGCTCAGCATAAAGGGAAGTAAAACCAGCAGGGCAAAAGCAATTTACATCATTGCAAGCTTTTTGGATAGTATTATTGATGAAAATATTTTTTAGTGCAATAAGAGGAAAAAAGATTTAAAATAAACGAAATTGAAAAAATAGAATGAGGTTTAATAATGGCTGATTTTTACTTTGAAGCAATAACTGGGAAGAAAAAACCTTATGTTGAATCTCTACGACAGCTTTTGGAACAATTCCAGTATCCATTTGCTTCCGGCGAGAGTATCGGAATCAAGCTTCATTGGGGTGAGCGTGGTAATAAAGGTTATCTGCCTCCAGACTATGCAAAAGAAATCGCCGGCTGGCTGATCTCCAAAGGAGCAAAACCTTTTGTTTTTGACACAACGGTACTCTATTCCGGCGGCCGTCGCACCGCCGAAGATTCTCTGAGCACAGCCGCCCGTCATGGTTACACGGCCGATTTTCTCGGATGTCCGGTAATTATCGCCGACGGCATGGATGGGCGGGATGTTGTTTCGATTCCCGCGGGTTATAAACACTTTGAAACAGTTCAGGTAGGTTCTGTATTTGATAAAGCGCAGGGTTTTGTCATCTTTTCTCATTTCAAGGGACACATGGTTTCTTTGTTCGGCGGAGCTATAAAGAATATCTCGATGGGATTCGCGTCCCGCGCGCAGAAACAGCGAATGCATTCCGATTATCATCCTGTCCTGGATCGAGAAAAATGCACCCGTTGCGGTAATTGCGTTAATATCTGTCCGACAAAGGCAGCCAGCATCTCAGAGCCTGATTACCCCGAATATGATTTAAAAAAGTGCATTGGCTGTGCGCAGTGTATTGCCTTGTGTCCGGAATTAGCCCTCCAGATTTTCTGGAATTCCGATATGAAGATTTTTCAGGAAAAGCTCGTGGAGACTGCGGCCGCAGTATGGAAAAAAATTCAGGGAAAGACCATCGTCATCAATTCTCTGCTTAATATTGTCGAGGAATGTGACTGCCTGCCGGGGAAGCATGCCGTCATCGGCCCGGATTACGGTTTTATTGGCGGATATAATCCTGCGGAAGTGGATGCGGAATCTCTGAAGATGACCGGACCGGGTATATTTGAGAAAGTACATCCCGGAATCCCCTGGCAGCATCAGTTTTCCTACGCCCGGCAAATCGGATTTAGCGACACTCGCTAAGAGCGAGCCCAGCTGAAAACGAACGAAGTGAAGTTTGAAGCGTAAGGCGAACTATAACAAGCGTGTAGCGTCTTGGTAAAACGAACGAAGTGAAGTAGCGAGACTTAAATTTCAAAAACGAAGTGCATTGAAATTTTCTAGTCGAGCTATCCCAGGCACAAAGTGCCGCGGGACTCGAAGCGTAAGTGGAGCTATCCCCGAAGCGTAGCGTAGCGGGATCATGAACACTACCTATAAATAGCCCGTGAGAATACAATTTTTATTCGTCATTCCGGTGGAGGCCGGAATCCAAAATATTTTTAACAATGGATTCCGTGTCGCGCTGCGCTTGCACGGAATGACAATTAGCGAAGTGGTATTTTAGTACTTTCTGAACTGGGCAATCTGCCGTGAAATAGCCAATAACTTTCCGTTTTCATCCCAGAGTTCGCCGTCTTCCTCCACAATATCGCGCGTCAGATAATGGGAGCGGAAAATCGCTTTAACCCACGCTGTATCAGGCAGAGCTCTGACACTGACAGAATATTCCACGGTGGGAACCCATGCCACCATACCGTGGCTGGCCAAAACCGGCGGCGGAAAAGAATCGGCCATTAAAAGAAGAGAAATGGCATCGCAGGGGCGGTCATCCTTGAATTTTATCCATCCTTTCTGTTCGGAGCGCGGCGATAAATTCTTTTCGCCTTTGAGCCATCCGGCGCAGGACGGAGCCAGCAAAACATCCATATGATTGAACAGCGTGTATGACGGCAGTACCGGAAAGGAAAAACATTCTTCCCGCGCGGGCAGATCCGGCGCTTCCTTTTCGTATCGGTTAGCGTTCTTATCACCTTTTTTTATATCCATAAACGTTGCCCACGCGCGCGTTCTTTCAGTGCCGTCCTGAATCAGGCTCGCCTGATACCGGTTCAACTGTTTTCCCGTCGCAATCGCTTCCACCGTTACCCTGGAATTTTTTTCCGTCTCGCACCGGGTGAGAAAATTAGCGGTAACAATGACCGGCCATTTTTTATCACTCTTTTTTTGCATTCCCGCGGCCAGAAAAGCTGTCAGATATCCGCCGTTGGGATTACCATTGATAGACCAGTTGGGAGCGACGATACCTTCAAAATCAAACTCTTGTTTCTGTTTCAGATCAATATCTTTATCAAATATATACATAATCAAATTTTAATTATAGTTTCCGTCTGTTTGCCGGCTTAAATTTAATTTTTAAAAGCGCTGTTCATTTCCGCCGCGATCTCGCGGATTGCGGCGTTAGACTCCGGCATAAATCTAAGTGAGTTAATAAACCCGTGAATCATTCCATTATAAGAAATATACTTTACCGTTACGCCGGCTTCCTTCAACTTTCTCGCGTAGGATTCTCCCTCACTACGTAGAACGTCAAACTGCGCCGCTATGACTATAGCGCGCGGAAGATTTTTAAAATTCTTCGCGTATATTGGCGAAGCCATCTGATTCTTCGCGTCTTCGGCATTTTTGAGATACGCGGAAGCGAAAGCTTTCATATCCTCTGCTGTCAGCATAAACCCTTTTCCGAAATTCTTATATGATTCAGTCTGCTCTATCGAGAGATCGACAGCGGGATATATGAGGGCCTGCATGGCTATTCGGGGACCATTTTTATCGCGCGCCATCTGAGCAATGACCGCGGAGAGGTTGCCGCCGGAGCTGTCCCCGGCAACCGCGATTTTCGTCGGGTCGCCGCCAAATTCCTTCCCATGCTCATACATATAAACAAGCGCGGCATAACAATCCTCTACCGCCGCGGGGAATTTATGCTCAGGCGCGAGACGATAATCCACCGAGATCACCAGAGCCTTTGTCTCTTTTGCTATTGCCCTGCATACAGGATCATGCGAATCAAGATTGCCAAGCACCCACCCTCCCCCGTGATAGAACACAATAATAGGAAGGTTTTTTCCCTCGACCGCATAGAGCCTCGCGGGAATCTTTCCTGCGAGTCCGGGAATATCAATGTTCTTAACAATGGGAAGATCCGGTCCCGATCCGCTTACAAACCGGCTTGTATCTATCAAGAATTTTCTACTCTCGGCAACTGACTTTCCATTGGAGAAGGAATTCTGATCGCCTATAATTACCTTCAGGAAAAGCGCCACCATCGGATCGAGTCTCCCGTATGGCGTTCTGCTCCAGTAATTTACGAGCACAGCCAGTCCTGAGAAAAGTACAGTAAATGACAAGATCACTGAAACAATAATTCGCTTTTTCTTATTCATGATAACGTCTCCAAATCTCACGAAATTTATTTCGGCGTGTCAACGATTGTCGCTTTAATAAATCATAAAATTACTTATTGCAATATATAAAGATCAATTGCATATTATTGAAAAAGTTCTTTATATTATCACCGCTAAGGAGCTAATTATGAAAGCTTTTATCGATCCCCCTAAAACAATTCCATTTTATCTGAGAATCGGCCTCTGGATTTCCAAAAAAGTGACCGGACGCGACCTTCTGCCCGGCAAATTGCTGGCTTGGTATCCCAAAGTTGCCATAAGTTCCGGAATCATGGAAGCCATGGTCGCGCACAAAGATGCCGCTCTGGACAAACGGATACTCAAACTTGTCCGCCTGCGAACATCTTTTTCCGTCGCCTGCCCTTTTTGCATTGATATGAATTATTATGATTACAAACAGTTTGGAATTACTACCGGAGAGCTTGCGGCTCTACAAGGAAGGATTGATATCGCGGCGGTGAAAACATTTTCCCGGCGGGAAATTATCGCGATGGAATACGCTGTTTTAATTTCGCTCACTCCTTTGCAATTTCCGCAGGAATTCATTGATAAACTAAAAACAAACTTCACTGAAAGGGAGATTGTGATTCTGGCCAGCACTGCCGCGCAGGTTAATTACTGGGCCAGGTTACTGCAGGCCATGGGCGTGCCGCCCGCGGGATTCTCAGACCACTGCGATCTTAAGCCGATAACCTTATAGTATTGTTGTGTCCCCTGAATTTATGTTTCATACTCGTACTATTATTCAAGTATTCATTATTCGATTATAAAATCAACGGCCAGAGGAAGTTCTTCCGATGAAGGGCCGGCCGTTACGCGATAATTCGTCCGCTCCACTTCCCACCGGCGCTTTCCGGCGTTGTACCAGGCAAGGTCGGCGGCACTCACGGTGAAGATGACTTCCGCTTCTTTCCCTTGTTCAATGAAGATACGACTGAAACCTTTCAACTCCTTCTTAGCCCGCAGAGTGTCTTTCGAATCATTACGGCCGACATACAGTTGCACCACCTCTTCACCGTCACGAGGCCCAACATTCTTCACCCTTATCGTCACGGTGATTTCCCTGTCGGCGGATATACTCTTCGCGTTCAGGCTTATCCCCATGTAGGAAAAGCAAGTGTAGCTAAGTCCGTAACCAAAGGGATACCGGGGCTCAATGCCCATGCGGTCGAAATATCTGTAGTCGTGCCAGTGGTCATAGGTTACGTCTTTTGATTTTGTATCGAAGACCGGAAGCTGTGAGGTGGACTTCGGCACCGTCAGGGGAAGACGTCCCGCAGGGTTGTAATCGCCGAAGAGTACGTCGGCTACGGCGCGGCCTCCCTGCATGCCGGGATACCAGGCCATGAGAAGGCCGGGAACACTGTCGATCCATTCGTCCACGCAGATGGCGCTGCCCCCTTGAAGAACAACGATACAGCGCGGGTTGATGCCGGCGATTTCTTTTATCATGCGGACATACCGGTATGGCAGTTCCAGTTTGGCACGATCGCCTCCTCCCAGAGGAATGTTTTCTCCTTCGTCGCGCCAGGTCAGAGAGATCAGGATGATAACGGCGTCCGCTGTAACGGCAATCTTCTTTGCCTTTCGCAAAGAAGATGCATGCGCTACTTCGCATGCCGATCCCGTCTTTTCGCTTATCCCTTCTAATAGGGAAATCTTCCATGGCGGCTTCACCGCTGAGGAGGCGATATCGCCAAGGACAGTTTCTTTAGCGTGCTTGCCGATAACGGCTATTTTTTTTATTTCCCTTATGTTGAGGGGAAGTATGCCGCCCTCGTTCTTCAGCAGTACGATGCTTTTTCTGGCCGCTTCAAGAGCAAGATCCGAATGTTCCTTGCACGCAACGATCTTTTGGGGATCGGGGGAAAACGGCTCGAAGAGCCCGAACCTGTTCATGGCGCGAATTATGCGTCCTGCCGATTGTTCCAGATCAGATCGGGAAATCAGACCTTTCCTGAGTGCGCGTCCTATTCTCCATTTCCTATAGTACCATCCCAGCGGCATCTCGATATCAAGGCCGGCCTTCAGGGAAGAGACGGTGCTTCGGCACCCCAGGACGAAATCGGACATTACGAAGCCGTCGAAGTTCCACTCTTCTCTGAGTATTTCAGCGAGGAGATGTGGATGTTCGCCGCAATACGTACCGTTGACCCGGTTGTATGCGCTCATGATCGCGGCGGCACCGGCATCAATAGCCGCTTTGAAGTGCGGCAGATAAATTTCGCGCAGAGCTCTCTCATCTATATTCACACTCACTCGAAACCGGGAGTTCTCAATGCTGTTGCAGGCGTAGTGCTTCACCACGGGCATAACGTTACGCGCAAGTCCCTTCACATGGGCGGCTCCCATAATAGACATGTGGTAAGTATCGGCACCGAAAGTTTCCTGTGCGCGGCCCCATCCCGGATGACGGACGATGTTGAGGCATGTGGAACCGACGGCGTTCGCGCCCTGGTGGCGCGCCTCAAGACCCATGGCGGTTCCCACTCTCTCTTCCAATTCATAATCGAAACTCGCGCCGCGTGCCATGGCAACGGGAAAGCAGGTCGAGCGGTTAAGATTGATGCCCTTGGGCCCATCGGTAAACCGTAAAGGCGGAATACCCAGGCGCCTGACGCCCCGGGTGCGGTAATCTCCCAGACGGTATGTAAGGGGCAGTATTGCGTGGAGGCCCCATACACCGTGTATCATCCTGACCATCTCCCCGATGGTCATCTGCGCGACAAGATGTTCGCTTTTTTCTTTCATACCGGCCCTTTTACTTTTTCATAGACTCGATCAACAGGAGTTCCAGTTCCCCCCGATGCCTGTCGGGATCGAGGTAGCAGTCTATAATCTTTTCATGGGGAAGGCGTTCTATTCGCTCATTCATCGCGCGCAGGGCCTTCGTGTTAATCTCGATGGCCTTCTTTACCGGCATCCTTTCCGGGTTGACATCAATTCCAAAATACTCCTCATACCCTGCCATCTTGAGCGCGTAGAGAAGCGCCTCGGCCTGCTGCCATTCCACCACGCCCACGTTAAGATCCTGATCATAATTTCCCATGGGCTGGCTGTTTATGTGGACATGGGCCAGACGGCCCTCCATAGTCACAAGTGAGTAAGCCGCAGGAGCATCTTCGGAACCCATGCGCACATGCCCCATCTCCGGGTTGAGACCAACCAGGGCGATGCCTTTCTTCAGCATGGCTTTATTTTCGCTGTTTGTTAATCGCCCTTCTATCCGCTGTGCAGCCAATATCCCTTCGGCGGTAGTGCGGTATATATTATTGGGCGCCGGCTCGTAGGGCTTGGGTTCTATCGCCACACGGACACCCGGTACTTGATCCATGGCCGCCGCCAGTGAGCCCTCAAAGTTTCTCCACATCCAGTGGAACACCGTTCCCAGAGAGTATGTGTAGCCATCGATACCAGGCCAGGAAATTGCACAGTTCGCGCCGGCCTCTTTTACGAGCCTCAGCCCGTCGGCGGCAATGCGAATTGCTTTACCCCTGATTTTCGGGTTGGGATTCGATAGAGAGCCGAACTCAAAATCCTTGTTGAAAAAATGAGAAAAGGGCGCACCCACAAGCCTGATGCCGCACTTCTTCTCCAGATCTTTGTATAAGTGTAGATTGTCGAAGTTCACCTCGTCGGGGAAATGGGCCTCTATACCGGTTATGCCGAATTCGGCAAAATCTGCGGCCATCTTAAGACGTTCCGCGATGGACGC
>JAPLJP010000035.1 GCA_026388535.1 Deltaproteobacteria bacterium
TCATAATCTGCCAGACGAATCGCTTCGTATTCATCCAGATTCAGAACAACCTCTTCCAGATTAGAAATGGGTATTCCACGCGGCTTAAAATAATTTTTATCCGGTACGCCACAAACATTACGGCAACATTTAGGTCGGGGCATTGGTCTTTATTATTCCTTTTAAGGTATTATAGGCATATGCCCATAACTTGTCAAGAGTTAAATTTATTATTTTATTAGTTACTCACCTTCGGCCAGTTGTTCCAGCGCTTTTTGATCGAGAATGGTGATTGTGCGACCGGACGTGGAAAGTATTCCGTCATTGGCCATTTTCCTTAGAGCGCGGGAAAGGGCTTCCGGTGTGGCACCCAAAATCTTGGCAAGTTCGCGTTGTGAAATCGTCAATTCCACGGTGGTTTTTTTATCTGCGGCATCACTAGATGATGCATGGCGCAGGAAAGAGGCCAGCCGTCCGGGAATTTCTTTTAAGGCGAGAGATTCGATGAGAGTCATAGAATCCTTGAGGCGCTGGGATAGTATCTGAATGATGTTGAACAAGAGAGCCGGTTCCTGTCTGGCTATTGACTCCATGATCGTGCCGGGTATTAGAATAACGGCGCTTTCTTCTATGGCCATAGCGCTTGCCGGAAAGGAATCGGTTGCAAACGCCGTACACAGACCGAAAGGATCTCCCCGACCGAGCAGTTGGAGTGTTTGTTCTTTGCCTTCCGCTGAACTCCGGTAGAGTTTTAACTGTCCGGAGATGACCACATAAAAAGACCGGATTGGATCTTCCTCGCCGATAACCATCTCGCCGGGCTTAAACTTCTTGTATGTTGCCTGTTCTGCAAGTAAGCGTATCTTTTCTGAAGAAACGCCTTGAAACAGGACAATATCTTTTATCTGTTTTGTTATATCCATATGTAAAAAAATTCTCCCACGTTGATTCAAATCAATGAAATATTAAATATCATGGTGTATTTATCAAATCAAAAGCAGGTGATTTTTTATCACAGATGTAAAAGAGAAACAAAATAAATTATTTATAAGGAGAAACTAAAATGAGTAATTCAGAATTTGTTAAACACGCTGATGATAGTAATTTCAATACTTTGGTCTTAAAAGAAGAAAAACCGACACTGGTGGATTTCTGGGCACCCTGGTGCGGCCCATGCAGGGCAATCGGCCCGATTCTGGAGGAACTTGCTGCTGAGTATAATGATCGGGTCAATGTCGTCAAAGTTAATGTCGATGAAAATCCGGCAACGGCGTCTCAATATGGTGTGCAGAGCATACCTACATTGATTCTGATTAAAAGCGGCAAAGTGCAGGATACCCAGATCGGATTGTTATCTAAAAATCAACTTGCGGCGTTACTTGATAAGAATTTGAACTAAACGGGAAAAAAGGAAGCCACAGATGAAGTGATTATTGATTTTCTTTACAACGGTATAGGCAAGGAAGAGAGTATCAAAACATAATCAGGTGTTGCAGGCAAATTTTACCTGAACAGACCTTGTCTTTATAAAATAGATGTTTAAACTATATAAAAGAATTTCTTCCTCTTGTGGGAAGCCAAATCAAAATTGATAAAGGTTAACAATTAGATGAAATAGAAAGGAGCCAAAGATAATGAAAAAAGCGGGGTTCTCTGTTCTTTTGTTGTTTGCGCCAATATTAGCCACAGGTTGTCTTCCCTGTGGGCCAATGCGTGGATGGGGAAACGGGTATATGATGAATTATGGCTTTGGATACGGAGGTATGTTTATGTGGTTAATATTTTTGATCGTTCTCGGTGTGGCAATTTATTTTATAATTCAGACTTCAAAATCAAAAGATGTTGTTGGTCAGACGCAGGATACGCCTCTGGATATTCTCAAAAAACGCTATGCTAAAGGTGAGATTACCAAAGAAGAATTTGACCGGATGAAAAAAGATTTGGAATAGCGCTAGTGTCGTTGCTTATAAGCACTTGAACTAAGCGAACAAAGGGGAGGCTGTTATGCGGTCTTCCCCAAACAGAAGAAAGAAGGGGAAAAATGAGTGATACATTGATTTTACTTTTGATCCTTGCTGTGTGGATTTTCCTGCAGGTGTGGCTGTTGCCGCGCATGGGAGTTTCCACTTGAGTTAAACAAGCTTGTCCGGTTCAGGACAAGGAGAAAAAGCATAAAGCGGTAAACGATCAGAAAAGCAGATAACATTATTTTATCAAATTAAAGAAAGGAGAAGTAAATGAAAAAGAACATGGGAACTGTAGACAAGATTATTAGAATATTACTGGCTATTGTCGTGATCGTTCTTTACTTAAACGGCAGTATAACGGGTGTCGCTGCGATCATTCTGGGCATTGTGGCATTTGTTTTTGTAGTAACGAGCCTGATCGGTTTTTGCCCTTTATATGCAGTTTTAAAAATTTCAACGATCGGCAAGTCAAAGTGACGCTAAATGATTGATCTGAATATTATCAATGTCTGGAGGAGATGAAATAAATATTAAAAAACGCAATTTCGATCAGGAAGCAGCCAACTGGGATCAGGTTCCCGGACGTGTAAAAGTGGCTCGGGATATCTCCCAGAGCATGATCCGGGAAATAACCTTAACGCCCGATATGGACGTTCTGGATTTCGGTTGCGGCACAGGACTTCTGACCTTTGCTTTACAGCCCTTTGTTCATTCCATAACCGGTTTGGATAGCTCCCCGGGAATGCTGGATGTTTTTAAAACAAAGATCAATGAGCAAAACCTGACTAATGTGAAAGCGGAATACATTGATCTGGACAAGGGGGATGTTCTAACTGGCACCTATCACCTTATTGTCAGTAGTATGACCTTGCATCACATTAAAAATGTAATGCCTCTATTAAAACAATTTTATTCGACTTTACTTCCCTCCGGCCAACTGGCCATTGCTGATCTGGATTTGGACGATGGCCAGTTTCACAGCAACAACGAAGGTGTCTTCCACTGCGGGTTTGACCGGAAAGAACTTCGACGAATTTTAATAGACACAGGGTTTCGTGATGTTCAGCATCTGACAGCCGCCCAGGTTGAAAAACCGGTTGAAGGTGGCCGTACCCGTTTGTTTGCAATGTTTCTGATAACCGGCCGTAAATAATTCAGTTAGTTTAATCCAATTCCTAAATCGAAACGCCATATTTTTTTGGCAACTTCGGATTCTTCCTTAATTAGTTCTATTCTTGCCCGCCAAGTAATCAATCATCGGCTGTGTCACCAACGGCACAAGATCATTAATCATGTGCGGCATAAGGCTGTCCATAACTTTGGGCATCAGCTCCGGCATCTGTTCCCGCATGTAATCGGGCATGGGAATCTGTGCCGCGACTCTGTCAAGCATCACCGGCATTACCTTCGGCATCATCATCGGCAGCAGTATGGGGAACAAAACCGGAAACATGGGTTTCATTAAGCTTAAAGCGCCCGGTATTTTCCCCATGACCCGCATCATCGGTCCCATACCGAAAGGCATGGCATCGATCAACTGCGGCCACATCGTTCCCATTAAGTTGGCAAAACCCTGTGGTGACATCAGCGATATGAAGGCATCAAAAACACCCCACTGGCTGTGCACATCAGGATTGGGATCAGGGAAATCATATCCCAGGGCATTTCCGGCCAGATGCGCTAAATCCACAACTTCCACCGGTATATTTTTCTTTTTCGCGGATACACGCAACTGAACCTCACAACAGGGACACAGCGCCAGCAGTTTCTCGGCACCGGCATCGACGGCTTCATCGAGTCTTGTTTTACCTATATCAGCAGCAACTGGCGGATCTTTAATCAAAGTCAAAACACTGCCGCAGCAATGGGAGTTCTCATGGTTATGTTCCATTTCCACAAATTGAACATTGGGAATCGCCTTAATCAGATCGCGCGGTGGTTCATATACACCGGAGGCCCTTCCGATATGGCAGGAGTCATGCCAAGTTACCTTTACCGGCTGCATGTTATTCGCTGGAAATTTGAACTCGCCAGATTTTATTTTCTCGGCGATAACCTCCGAGTAATGTTTGGTTTTGATGTTGTATTCAATGCCTAGTTTTTTCGCCCATTCGGGATAAACATTGCGCCACATCATGTCGCAGGCCGGACAGGAAGCAATGACAGTATCTGCTCCGGTTCGCTTTACAACCTCTATATTTTTGCGCATGATGTCTTCAAAAAGGTCCCATTTACCGGCGAACAACATCGGGGTACCGCAGCAATTCTCCGGTTTGCCGGCGTAGGTAAAATCCACACCGGCGTGGTCGAGTAATCTTACCGTTGCCATGCCGATATCATGCTCTACATAGCTTACTGTGCATCCGGCAAAATACATTGCCGGGGCTTTGCGGCCGGTACCGTGTTTTTCCTTAAGGTCTTCCGGAAACCAGTCTGTCCTGTTTTTGCGGTAACCGGCCCAAATGTTGCCTTCAGTCCGAAGCGCTTCGGCCATCATTTCAAAAGGCGGAAACGTCATCCGTTTTTCTTGATTAATCAGCTTGCCTCTGAGTTTCATCCACGCAGGTTCTATGGGCAGAGCGGCGGAACAACGTAAGTTGCAAAGTTCGCAGGTGGTGCAGACCAGGAAAGTATCAATCTGCGCCTGGGTCCACTTGGCTCTTCCTTCCAGATATTCCCTCAGCCAATACCATTTGCCGCGCGGGCTTTGGCTTTCCCAGCCGCGGCCGTAAAATTGATCGCATTCCTCCACGCAGTAGCCGCATTGAGAACAGCTGTTAGCATACCAGACACCATCCGATGGATTTTCACTCACAGGATAAGTTTTTCTTTCTCCAATATGCGTGATTACGTAAGTGCCGAAAGGCC
>JAPLJP010000189.1 GCA_026388535.1 Deltaproteobacteria bacterium
TCTTCAGTATTGGCTTCCTCAATAGCGGCTATCCCGCGGGACATATGTCTCTTAGCATCTTCAGAAACCACAGGCGCAGACTTCATTGTCTGGACGTATTTTATAATCTTTTCTCTTAGAGCATAGTCACCTGGATTCTTCTGCAATTCCAAGACGTAATTATTCAAAACCTCCCGCGGGCTATCCGCATAAGACGAAAAACACAATATTGATAGAATGATCAGAAACAACATAGTTATTGATGTCATTTTTCTGTTCATTTCATTTGTCTCCTTTCAGATTTATTGTTTTCGTTCTTGACCTTATATACTGTCTGAAATGTGCTCTATAATATTGCTATAAGCCAATCGAAGCACCCTTGAATTCCTTAAAATGATTTTATGCTGGTCAGCGTGCGAGACATTTTTTAACCTCTTTGGATATTTGGCTCTCTATTATTTTGCCATGTTTATCAAGGATCAAAATACTCTGCAAGTTGGCATGCTTATCTGTTTTATCGGCTGACTTGGACAAATAGCTCTCAATGCTCATTACTATTTCACCTTTGTCATTGGTGCTCACGAGGACACTTACTATAAACTGTCGCTCCGCAGAGCCGGAGCCGCCAGCTACTGATTTCTCTCGACTTTGTGTCAAATTGACGATGTTCACGTCATTTTTGTATTTGACCGGTTTGCCTGCCTCATTAAAAACGCGTTGCATATCATTACGCAGTTCTTTCGAGAATTTTACTCCATCCGGCCCAAGCGACTCGGCACGGTCGTAGACCTCCTTCATCGCGCATCCAAGGGCTTTCTGCCAACCCTTCCGCAGCTTTTCAGATCCAGCCTTATATTTGTCACCCATATCTGTTAAACGTTCAGAAATGCTATGGCAATTGTTATGGCCATAGAATATTTGCGAATCCGAACAAATGAAAGGAAACTATTCCATTTAGCCTGTTTCTTTTCCATTTCTACCTCTTATGATGAAAAAATATTATGCTTTGTATTCTCAATATAGAGGCATTTCTATGCTGGATATTGAACAAGAACTTATTCTTCTATAAATAAAGTATAAGGAAGTCCCATTTCTATGTCAATTATTTTAAAGTAACCATTACAAATTGAAATATCGCATAAAAGTGCAGAATCAGAAAAACAACATTATAGGAAGTTATCGATTATCTTGACACTCACTGTTGGGTCAAGTTCTATTTAGGGCAACTTATCTTTCCTACCTTTAAAAACACCTGTAACAATTTTATGTTGATTTTATTATCGTCGTCAGCGCTAATTTTGTGAACTTCTTTTATGCCGCTTGGGTCACTGGTCCTGCTACGCTTCGCTTCGGGGATAATTCGACTTACGCTTCAAACTTCATTTCATTCGTTTTCAGCTTGGCTCACTATCAGCGAGTCTCATTACATTTTATGGCCAAGATTTTCTTGACATATAGGACCGAAATTCGTATAGAAAAACAATGTAGGAGCAAGGTCTTATTAGAAACTTTTTGTAAATTAGCAGA
>JAPLJP010000010.1 GCA_026388535.1 Deltaproteobacteria bacterium
AAACTCCAATTTAGTGAGTCCCAAGTTTCAGAAGCGTAGCGCACTGAATTTGCTGGACGAACTATCCCAGGAGCGAAGCGACGTGGGACTATTGTATGAACCCCAAAGCTTGCTTTGGGGTTCATACCCGTGATGTATTCATACGATGGTTTCATAAAACGCCTCCTTTATATGCTTGAATAATTGTTTACTTCCTTGTTCCGTCAATTAATTAGAAACAGTCTCCTATTTTACCCCTAAGTGGTACGCTTTGACGATCAGAATCCCGCGTCGCTTCGCTCCTGGGATATTTCCACTTACGCTTCGAACATCGCATAGCTCGTTTTCAGCGAGTGTCATTATTGCGGAGCCGTGGCCGGCAGCGCTGCGGAATCGATGCCTTCGCACAGCGCGTTGTCCACAGTCAGATTACCCTGTGCGTCCAGCTTCACCGTCCAGATGGTATCGTAGTCGTTGTGCGGCCAGAAGAGCGCCGGGGCCGGGACGCTGCCGCCATAGCTCTGGATGAGATAAGTTATCAGCGGTGGATAGTGTTCGTGCTCCCACGCCAGCAGCACGGTTTGATTGGAGAGATTGCCGCCGGCAAGGCTCGTAAACAAAAAGTCACTGGTGGCCTTGGCTACGCCCACATCGGTCATAGCACCCCCTATAGAGAAGCCCGCGACCAGATAATAGGGCAAATTATTGGCGATTGCATAAGGCAGTACCGTTAATGAGGGCCTGACATAGGAAACACTGAAGTCAGCCGCCGGAGAGAATGACTGTGCGGGGTCGATGGAATAAACTACGGTGGGACTGGCTTGACCCCGCAGAGCAATGGGCAGAAAGTTGGGAAGGGACAGCGCGCGCCATTGCCCTGCAGCTACAAAATTGCCGTCTTCAAAACTGCTCGTCGGATGAGCCTCTACGTGCCGGATCAGGTAAACTGTTTCGTTGGTGTTGGTTCCCGGCGGAATTACGACGCCGTTGACTCCTGCCGTCCTTGTGAAGCTGAAATAAGTCTGCTGCGTGCAAGAAGCGCTGGCTATCGGCAGTGGGGGCAGTACAGGGTATGTGGCAGGCGGGTTCAGATGGCTGTTGCAGGTAACCAGCCTGGCGACTCCCGATGGCGTGATGGAGATCACATAGACATAATTTGTACCCATGTAGGCCGCAGGAAGATTCAGGTTATATCCCTTGGCCGCCTTGATACCTGCCAGCAGGGCGCTGATGGTTTCCCAGGGCGCCGAGAAGACATAAAATCCCGGGACGTTTGCGTTGATGATACGGGTTACCAGGACAACATTGTTGCCGTGCGCGTCGTTGAAGGCCAGCCCCTGGGCACCGGGGATGTATGGACTGGGCTCAACAACTCCGTTCGGCACGCCCCCCAGCTCCCCATACGCTGCATTGATCGGGAAACTGTTGGCTGTCGTACCTTGTACGGTGATCTGGTTAAGAAGGGCAAACTGCTGAATGAACCCGATTGCTGCCATATCAGGATAATTTTTTGTAGTTTGCAAATGCGTCATCGGTGCGAGCGCGTAAATACCGGTTACGTTGTTTGTCCCCAGCAAATGCGTTTTCAGGTATGTGGCCATGAGGAGCGAGCGCTGTAAACCCTGATTGCTGAGGTTTGCCTTGTCCGGATTGACATCACCGGTAGTCTGGTAAACCAAATCAGGGCTC
This sequence comes from Deltaproteobacteria bacterium, assembly GCA_026388535.1. Classification (GTDB taxonomy): domain Bacteria; phylum Desulfobacterota; class Syntrophia; order Syntrophales; family Smithellaceae; genus Smithella. Next base: position 1,669 of record JAPLJP010000010.1, read on the forward strand.
ACAACAAATATCAGATTGATGTTGTCGGCACTGAGCGCAGAGTTTTGATTGGAACCGGAACTGCTTGCGCATCCGGCGAGCAGTGCCAGAGCAAGAATCAGGAACAGCGACCATACAACGGAATTTCTTTTTATATTCATAATCCTCCTTATTTGTGAACATTAATAGCTGTTCACGCAATCGACAAACTCCGGTTCTCCCATATTTCCAATGCCGCACCAGTAAACCGGCCAGTTCGTATTGGTAATGGGATTTAATAAATTGTATCCGGAATAATAGGAGCTCCTGTAATGTGTCTGCTTTTCATTATTTGTGACCAGTGCCGGATAAAGTTGCGTCAAAGAATCATCCAAAAGACCCTGCATTAAATACAATGACCAAAAAGCATAATAGTTATTAAACTGTTCCGGCGTCACGGAGAGGTCATAGTTAATCGACTTGTAATCGGTGGGTTTCCCGGTATAACGAGAAACTGTAAAGACCTTAAAGGCCGGGTTGTTGCCGGAGCGCGGACTTATGCCGGGCGTTATATCGAGCACATCATGAGATGACATAATGCGATATTCGTCCATATGCGTATGTCCGGCGAGCGTAAACGTGATGATGCCGGGATATTTTGAAAGTATTTGCAGAAAACTTGCCTGATAATCCGGGTTCCACATCATCTGGGCGCCGGCCAGGTGACCGTTGCTATCGATCAGTCGGGCTGTTGAATAGATGTCCGCGCCGGGCGGGACGTGCATTAAGAGCCACACTTTTTTGCCGGTTGCCCGGGCATGGGCGAGTTTCGCATCGAACCAGGCAAGTTGTTCAGTGGCGGCGGCGCTGCCGGTCTCCATCAATAAGATGGTATTGAGGCTTATCACCATCAAATTTTTCCCGGGCAGTTCGGCCCGGTAGTATCCTCCTGCAAGGAAGGTATCAAGAAACGCCTGATGATCGACGGTGCCGTTCAGGCATTTTGTATAGAAAATTTCCGCCGTATTGGATAGAAAATTACTGTCCACCACATAGTCCGCGTATGAATCGTTATTGCCTAAAGTGAACATGATGGGAATATCCGGGGCGGACAACTTCAACTGATTCATAAAAAAGGCAACGGTCTTATCGGCAAAGGCCTGCATGGCGGGAACGTCCTGGCTCCCGTAAAGAGAGTAAAACGTTTGCGAAAAATGATGCACAAGAATGTCGCCGGTAAAAATGATTAGCGGAGAGCCTCCCTTGTTCTGCCGAATGCTTGCGAGGGCAAGTGCAAGCAACGGGTAGTTGGAATCGCTACCCCATGTCGAAGGTGTTGTTATGGTCGATGTCTTAAAAATATTCTCCCACTCGCTGACGTCAGCATCGACTAGTGCCGGAAAAAGAGACGGGTCATAAAAAGGATCGAAATGAACATCCGAGATAACAACCACGGGAAAGCTGTTGGTGGTGGTGTCGGTGGTCCCGCCCCCGCATGCAGCCAGTTGCAATTGTAGTATCAGGGTAAGAAACAAGAACAGCGACCGGATAATGGAAATTTTTTTTATATTCATAATCCTCATTGTTTGCGAACATCAATAGGAGTTCACACAATCGATTAAGCCTTGTTTGTCCATATGGCCTATGCCGCACCAGTAAACCGGCCAGGTCTTATCTGTAATGGGATTAAAAGTATTGGTAACGGGAATCGTGTAATTATGTCCGGAAAAATAGTGTTCTCTATAAAGCTCTTGTTTTGCGCTATTCGTGGCGAGCTCCGGATAAAGCTGCCACAAAGAATCGTTCAGAAAACCATGCATGAAATACGCCGCCGAAAAGGTATAATAGTCATTGAACTGTTCGGGGTTGGTAGCGAGGTCATAATTCATAATGCTATAATCAGTGGTTTTAAACGTATCTTGAGAAAACGTAAAAATCTTAAAAGCAGGGTTGTTGCCAAAATATGGAGCTATGCCGGGCGTTGTATCCGCCGGAATACCGGGCGACACGATGCGGTATTCGTCCATATGCGTATGCGCGGTAAACATCTGGGTTATCAGGCCCGGATACTTGGAAAGTTTTTTCATAAAACTTTTTTGATAGTCCTGATTCCACATCATTGTGGCCGTTGTAATATGACCGTTGGCATCGACAGATTGGGCGGTTGAATATTTGTCTGCGCCGGGAGGTATGTGCATTAAGAGCCATACTTTTTTGCCGGCAGCTTTGGCATGCGCGAGTTGTAAATCAAACCATGCCAGTTGGGCGTCTACTTCAGTCTTCAAGATATCTTTAAAATCATAGTTAAACATGACCGAATTGAGTCCTATCACCATCAAATTTGTTCCGGGCAGATCCGCTGAATAATATCCCCCGGTCGTGAAGGTATCCAGAAATGACTGTTTATCCACGATGCCATTCAAAAAATTATTGTAATAAAGTTCCGCCGTATTGGAAAGAAAACTGGGCTCCGGTAGAGCGCCTATATATGAATCGCTATTCCCAACAGCGAACATAACGGGAATGGCTCCGACAGACGACCGCACCTGTCCCATAAAAAAGGCAACCGTCTTATCGGCAAATGCCTTCTCGGCGGCAACGGCTGTAGCGTCGGCTAAAATATCTGCATCGTCCGGAACCGAAACGTGGAGGTTCCCATAATACAGTTCGAAAAACGTTTTCGGAAAGTCATGCCCGATAATGTCGCCGGTAAAAATAATAAGCGGACTGGCTCCCATGTTCTGCTTTATGCCGGAGAGTGCAAGCACAAGCAAGGGGTAGTTGGTATCTTCACCCCATGCTGAAGGTGCTTTTGTGAGCGATGACTGAAAAACAGTTGCCCACTGATCGGCGTCATTGTCGACCAGCGCCTTGTAAAGAGTTTTGTCATAAAAAGGATTGAAATGAACATCCGAAAAAACAACCACGGGGAATCTTTGATCCTGATTATTGTTGCCGCTGCTCGAACATCCTGTTAAAGAGAAAATCAGCATGCCCATTAAAATGACGAAACAGAACTTTTTCGTGAAACTCCAATTTAGTGAGTCCCAAGTTTCAGAAGCGTAGCGCACTGAATTTGCTGGACGAACTATCCCAGGAGCGAAGCGACGTGGGACTATTGTATGAACCCCAAAGCTTGCTTTGGGGTTCATACCC
>JAPLJP010000084.1 GCA_026388535.1 Deltaproteobacteria bacterium
AGAAGTTGAAAGATACATTTTTTACATTAGTTGCCATTTTGTGTCTTGGCACGATATGTTTTGCGCAACAATCATCGACTTCAGCAGTAGTCTTAAACATTTGTAAAGGCAAGATTGAATCCATTTCGGTTGCCAATCCAAAAAACGGAACTCCCGCAGAAATAATTGTTTTAGACGGGAAGGGTCAAAGGATGAAGTTCGTGGTTAAGCCTGGCACCACTATTTCTGATGAAGACGACAAAACTCCCTCTCTAGACAAGATAGGCAAGGAGGATAATGTTGTTATCGAATACAGGACGACCAAAGAAGGCATTAATATAGCAGAATCAATTAAATCAGTGGAATAATATGAAACTTTCATGCCGGCAAAAAGCCGGCACCAATGAGAATGAAAATCGAGCTATGTCCCAAGCTGGAGCGTATACAGAATAAGCCGGATATGGTAATATTGATTCCGAAAGGGGGGAATATTACCATGGAAACAGTCATAGACAAAGGATGTGGATTAGACGTCCACAAGGAGACGGTAGTAGCATGCGTAATGGGAACAGGGATAGAGAAAGAAGTCCGGACCTACGGTACAATGACCGGAGAGTTATTGAAGTTAAAAGAGTGGCTGCAAGGCTTGGGGATAACCCATGTGGCAATGGAAAGCACCGGTGTATACTGGAAGCCGATCTTCAACATATTAGAGGATAGCTTTGAGGTTATTTTGGTAAATGCCCGTCACATAAAGAATGTTCCCGGGCGAAAGACAGATGTAAAAGACTGCGAATGGATATGTAAATTGTTAAGGTGCGGGTTAGTCAAGGGCAGCTTTATTCCTGAAAAAGATATCCGGGAGTTACGCGACTTAACCAGGTACCGCAAGAAGTTGGTTCAGGCTATAAGTTCAGAGAAGAACCGGATACAAAAAGTATTAGAAGACGCGAACATAAAGTTGTCTTCAGTGTTATCAAATAGTTTTGGAGTAAGCGGAAGCGCGATTATCGCAGAATTACTAAAAGGTTCGCAAAGCATAGAAGAGATGGCCGGGCTTGCCCGCGGAAGACTTAGTCCAAAGAAAGAGCAGATAAAAGAAGCGCTCGAAGGGCATTTCAGCGATCATCACCGGTTTATGATTAAAGCCTCATTAGATCATATTAAATATCTGGAGGCTCAAATAGGACAGCTAGATGAAGCAGTGAGCCGGAAGCTTAAAAGATATGACGAAGAATATCGATTATTACAAACTATACCGGGCGTTAAAGAACAAGGAGCGGCGGCCATAATAGCTGAAATAGGTACCGATATGGGAAGATTCCCGAGTGAGGAACATCTATCCTCCTGGGCCGGGATGAGCCCCGGGAATAACGAGAGCGCGGGTAAAAAAAAAGCGCTCATACCACCCACGGAAATAAGTGCCTAAGAGGCACATTGGTAGAATGTGCGTGGGCGGCATCCAGGACAAAAAACACCTATCTACGCGGTAAATATTACAGCTTAGTCGGCAGGCGTGGCAAAAAGCGGGCATTGATAGCGGTTGGGCATAAGATACTCATTATGAGTTACCACATTTTAAAAAATAAAGTGCCGTATAAAGAGCTGGGAAATGATTACCTTATGCAACGCAGGAGAAGCCAAATAGTCAAAAGCCATACCAGGATGCTCAAGAAGCTGGGATATAGCGTAGAGCTTAAAGAAGAGGCTTTGCTTGAAGGAGCTGTCGTATAGCTTGTTGTAAATTATTATATGGAAACAATGTCGAATTTTACTGGTGGTTTTTTTAAGACCCCGGCTATGAAACTGACAAGGCCAGTTGCAAGAACCAATTATTGTTGCCTAAGAGCACGCAGGTGAAATTTTTAACTATTTTAACTGGCCGTTCCATATAGTAGTATCGTTAAACAAGGAGATTTTCAGGTGAAAAAAATTATTGTGATCGATTTCAATTTGATTCTATGGTATTTTGGCGTCAGTACCGCTAAAGGAGGCGCCAATGAATACCGGGACGACTATCTTTTCTCAAATCATGAGTTTTCTGCCACTGCACGATTTTCGCAAATGTATCGCTCGATATCGGGGTCATTACAAAGTCCAGAGCTTCTCGTGCATGGATCAATTTCTGTGCATGGCTTTCGCACAACTTACATTTCGCGAGAGCCTGCGCGATATCGAATCTTGCCTGCGATCGCGACACAGCAAGCTTTATCACATGGGAATCCGCAGTTCGATTTCACGCAGCACGCTCGCCGATGCCAACGACAATCGGGATTGGCGTATCTACGCAGACTTTGCACAAATTCTGATTCATCAGGCACGAGACTTATATCTCAAAGACCCCTTTGGCATCGAACTGGAAAACACAGTGTATGCGCTCGATTCAACAACGATCGACCTGTGTTTATCATTGTTCCCGTGGGCTTATTTTCGAAAGAACAAGGGGGCCGTCAAACTCCACACGCTTCTGGACTTGCGTGGCAGCATTCCGTCATTTATCGATATCACCGACGGAAAAGTCCACGATATCAACATCCTCGACACGCTAATCCCCGAACCAGGGTCATTCTATGTGATGGACCGCGGTTATCTCGACTTCCTGCGACTGTATGGCTTTCATCAAGCTCTTGTGTACTTCGTGATCAGAGCAAAATTAAACTTGCAATACCGCAGAATCTATTCACGCCCAATCGACCGATCAACTGGACTCCGTTGCGATCAAACAATCGCGTTGACCGGTTATCAATCGGCAATCGACTATCCAGAAAGGCTTCGGCTCATCAGATTCTTCGATATCGAGCACAACCTGCGGTTGACTTTTCTGACAAACAACTTCGATATCAGCGCACTGACCGTTGCTCAGCTTTACAAATCCCGCTGGAAAATCGAATTGTTTTTCAAATGGATAAAACAACACCTGCGTATCAAAGCGTTCTTCGGCACGTCAGAAAATGCCGTCAAGACACAAATCTGGATTGCAATATCGATGTACGTATTGGTTGCTATAGTCAAGAAAATTCCTCAGCCCTGTCGGGCTTCGTCATGACTTTTTAGTTCCCCGTACTTAAGGTATTATGCTATAATCTACGCAATGGATACCGAGTTAAGCTTTGAAGCCATCTTAAAAAGAGACAATAACTGGATTCTCTTTAAAGAGCTGTATAAAAATAGACTTCCCGAAAATGTCATCCATGAGACTGAAAAAATGCTCGCCTGCTGTACCCCTGAATGTGGCTTCGCTAAATACATCTGCCCCCACTGCGGCAATATCAAAACCATCCCCTTTAGCTGTAAAAGCAAACTCTGTTCACGCTGCGGCAAAAAGCATACTGATATCTGGTCTCAAATAGTCTCTGAAAAACTACTCAATTGCGACCACCGGCATATCGTCCTAACCGTATCCAATAAACTCTGGCCATTCTTTATTGATAATCCTTCTCTACAGAGGATTCTTTTAGATACTGCGGCCAAGATTATCAAAAAGGCCTTCTCCAGAACAGAGAAGGTTACTGCCGGTTTTATCCTGGTGCTGCACCCATTTGGAGACGACCTTAAACCCAATTTCCATGTCCACGCTTTAGTTACCTGCGGGGGATTGTCTAAAGATAACTCCCGATTTGTCAAAGTCAATTACATTGACTATGAATTTATCAGAAAAACATGGCAATATGAAATCCTCACCGTCCTAAGGAAAGCCCTGCCTCAGCATAAACATATCCTTAATCCTATTATTGACTGGTGTTTCAAATACAAAACTAATGGCTTTGTCATATTCGCTGACAGGGTTATCAAAGGTTCTAAGAAAGCAACCTTAAGCTATATTGCCCGTTACACCAGACATCCTCCCATATCCAAGAGAAGAATCATCAGCTATGACGGCAGCTATGTCAGCTTTTCTTATGAAGCCTATGGAAAAGAACAGACTAAAACCATGCCCAAGTTCGAGTTTATTAAGGCCGTACTTCAACATACCGCTTCTAAACAATTTAAAACCATCCGCAGGTTCGGCCTTTACTCCAGACGCTCATCTGTCAAATACGAAGCAGCTAAAGATCTCTTAGAAACTTGCTGTAAGCCAATGGCCAAACTAAAAGATTTCGATTGGCGCAAAAACCTTACCGCCTTCACCGGTAAAGACCCGCTTGTCTGTGATAAATGCGGACAAGGTCTGACTCTTTTTAGCATAACCTATTCCGATAAAACCGGCGCACTTAAAACCATTGAGAAAGATGATTGGTTCTATGAAGATATTCCTACGAAACATCTTGAAACCTTTCCGCAAGATGAAAAGCAAAGATGGCGTCAAATATGTATGCCCGCAATGCCATACTGAAGAAATAA
>JAPLJP010000043.1 GCA_026388535.1 Deltaproteobacteria bacterium
TCTTTTGCTCTGCCTTATTGCCACATTTTATCCTTTACATCTTGGAAAAAGAAATCTTCTCGTAAAATGATAAACAATAAATATCTATTTTAAGATAAGCAGAACTTTAACACTGCAGTGTTTTTAAAGCTTTAGGAGTAAAATTGACTTGATTTTACTTGCTGAATAAGCTACAAAACATAAAATTATGTAAATGTTTAATCTGGCACTAAAAGCTGAAAGATTAACTTGTGATAAGCTGCAGTAATTGTTTATTATCAAGTTACTTCAATATTTTTTTAAAACCACGATTATCAGGAGCAATATGGAAAAAATCTGCATCGTAAAAAGGCGGAGAGAATATGCGCAACCGGAGGTTAAGCTCTCATTTCAAAATATTCATCATGATACTTTTCCGCCTGAAGTTGTAGCAAGTAGTATTTCTTTTGATAACCATCCCGAACTTTCCAATAAAAAAATAGTAGAGGAATTTATTGATAATTCCTCTTCTGTTATTTCAATAACAATGACCAAAGAACAATCAGCCCTGCTTCAGCAATCCGAATATATAAAGGATTTATTGAACGGAACAAAAAACGATCCATCTTTGGATATAAAACTTAATGATGACGGCCAGCTTGCTCTCAATTTTCGTTTTAATGATTCTTTGCTTTTAAGAATGTTATCACCAAATCAAGTTTGTCAAATGCTTCAGATTAGCCGAAGTTTTTTACAGAAACTTATTAACGAGAAAAAGATGAATAGTTATAAGTTGGGAAGATTAAGACGCTTCCTGCTTGAAGACGTTTTGGAATATTTAAGCAATGGCACTGAATTTAACCAGTTTAAAAACGAACAATAATTTTACAAGATTATTTTATATTGAAGAACAGACTATTTTTTATTTTTAATAGCTCCCAAGGAGAAGAAAGATGTATTGCGATTATTGGAATTTAAACAAATCACCTTTCGATAACGTCCCTGATTCTTCAATGTATGTAGACTGCCATGTATCCATGGAAAATGTTATTTCTGAAACAATTTTTGCCATTAAGGAAGGAAATGAATGTTTCGCTGTTATTGTTGGCGAGGTAGGCTTAGGCAAGACTCTTTCTTTGCGTATAATTATTGACTCACTGGAACCGGAAAAATACAAGGTTGCCTTGATTACCAATCCCGCTCTTTCGTTCGTACAACTATTAAGAGAAATTATTGGTCAAATAACCGGTAAACAATGTGAAGAAAAAAATAAAGTTGATTTGTTGGAAATATTTAATCGTCTTTTGTTTGAAACAAATGACCAAGGTAAAAAAATTGTAATTGTTATTGATGAATCTAATGTTTTAACTAAATCTAATCTGGATGATTTGCGCCTTTTAACCAATATGCAGGATGACGAGCGCAATCTTTTCACATTGATTCTTGCCGGCCAGATTGAACTGGCGCAAAAATTAGAACATCCTAAAATGGCCAATTTATTTCAACGGATCGGCACTTATGGCCATATAGAAAAACTGCCTTCAGAGGAAGCTCTTAAAACTTATGTCGAAACAAGACTTAAGCTTGCCGGCAGTCAAAGAAAAATTTTTACAGATGACGCTATTCCTATCATTTGGGAATTTTCCGAATATGGCACACCTCGTCTGGCTAACAAAATATGTAAACTTTGTGATCGCTTTCAGAAATTAAGTAAAACTACTTTGCAAAAAAGTAAACTTCACAGTCATCCGAAGATAGAGCCATCCAAAGATGATATTGAAGTCTCTGAGCCTGAGGCTTTACCGAAAAATACCAGGACTTCCTCCATAAAGAAGACTCCATCTAAAATTAAGATACCTCCAATAGAGATTCCACCACCACCGGAAATTATTACTGCGGAAACAAAAGCTGATATATTGGAAAATACTAAATTTTATTCTGACAAAGCAATGGAGGAGATTCCTGCACATAAACCGGCATTTGATACCCCTGATAAACCAAAACAGAAACCAATACTTGATATTCCCGCCCCTCCAGAGGTTATTTCTTTTAAGACTCAGGAAATTAGTAAATTTGAAACGAAGGTGGATGTGCCCTCACATGAACCGCCCTTCGATATTCCTGATGAACTTAAACAGGAACCAATATTTGATATTCCCGCTCCTCCAGATACTTCCCTTTTTGAAGAGCAGGGAATTATCGCCGTTAATAAAAGAGCTGATCTTCCTATGCATGAACCGGTATCAGATATTTCAGAGGTACCGAAACATAAGCCCATAATTGATATGCCTGTGTCACCTGAAATTATTACTGTTAAAACAAATTCTTCTCTAGTGAATAATGATCCACTCCTGGATAAAACTGTTGAAGCTGATGATATTCCAGTTGAAACAAAAATCGTTGCGCCAGAACAGACGTTTGCAACTACGGTTCCTCCTCCAATTAAAAAAAATATCTATGCTGTGAAAAAAGCAGTGCCCTTACCAAAACCATCTTCAACCTATGTTCCAATTCAACGCGCAGCTATAAATACTGAAAAAATGGAATCTCAACTTCAAGCTACATCCGTATCTAAAAAAGAAAGCAATCAGCAGCCGCCTGCACAAACCGAAAAAGAGGCTTTTGAAGAAGTTTTAATTGGGCAATTTAAAGTAAAATTGTCCATTCCGTCCAATATTATAAGACAAGCAAAAATGGCCAGCTCTGACAGCAAGAACAAACTGGCCGGATACTGGTCGGCGCAAATTATTAAAGAGAATCCGCATATGATGCACTCACCTCTTGTTGATCCTGTTTCGATTTGGTTTGATATTAAGAATTTTATTTTGAATAAATTCGACGGCACTTCTAAGACTAATTCCGCCATGAATTCATTATAAAGAATATGAACAAAGAATTATTGGAAAAAAAATCAACTATTTCATCTGACGTTTACCCAACTGACATAAAGACAGTAAATAATAATCGTAAAATAAATACGGAAAAAGATAATAATTTTTCAGAGGATTATGTCAAATTGGGTCTTGTTCATCTGGAAAATAAAGATTATGAAGAGGCCTTAAAATGCTTTCAAAAAATGACGGAAATAGAAGTTGATAATCCTAAAACATACAACAATTTGGGATATATCTATGAAAAAATGATTATGTTTGATTCCGCAAAGAAATGCTACGAAAAGGCGCTGGAAATAAAACCTGACAATATGGAAGCTATCATTAACATCGGACATATATTTGAGTTGCAGGGAGATTATCATAATGCCGTGGATCAATACAAGAAAGCTATTGGGATCTATCCGCGAGCTGTTGAACCCCGTTTTTGTTTAGCAACATTGTATGATAAACACGATATGTATGATGAAGCGGCGGAAGAATATGAAAATATTATTGAGATCAATCCCAAACACACGAAGGCTCTTCACAATTTGGGCAGAATTTATTTTCAATACGGAGATTACGATAACGCTATAAAGAGTTTTCAAACTGTTTTGGAATTGGAACCGGAAAACGCCGACACCTGGAACGATCTAGGCTCCGTTTATGAAACAACCAATAAAATAAAAGAAGCGATATCCACTTACTGCAAAGCTCTTACTTTTAATCCTTTTCATGAAGAAACCCATTTTAACTTGGCCAATATTCATTATTCATTATACTTATCACATCCTCAAAGTGTAAATATCGAGGATATTATCGGGCGTCTTAATTTTGTTCTTTCCCGCAACCCGCACAATAAAAAAGTTCAAAAACTTTTGGAAGAAATAAAAGCATCTTAATCCCGCACAAAAATCATACCATTTTGCTTGGAAGCTGCCGCCTATTCGGCGTCATTTCCCGGTAGGGAAAAAGTTTTATTTTTATTGCGCGCCCTCTGCCCTCTGATTGCGCACCCGGTCAAAGGATAACGCGGCGGTAGTGAAACTCGAATTACAGTTACGCAGTAAACTGTAATTCTTTAGTTGAACTGTCCCGCTTCGGCAGGGGCAAGGAGGAGGCTCCGCAGGCTATATGAAAATACGTTGAGGAAGTCGACGACGCAGACAACAAAGTTAGGCAAAGACCGGGAGCGCGTCCCGTAAGGGGAGCGCATAGTGAATAAGGTTTTTACCTTGCCGGTAATTACCACCTGCAAGGTGGTAACTTACAAGCAAATTGGTATCAATTTTCAAATAAAGCTTTCTTTATACGGGCATCCGCTGAACGCAAATAAACAGGGATAAATGTTTCAGGATCAAGCAATTCTTTCCGACTATACTTTTCTAGTGCCAAAATACCCACAGACGAAGCCCGAATATACTGCTGAGAGGCTGAAGCTATATGAATCACTTTATTTCCGATTCCGTTTATTATGTCAGCGTACCTTATCGCTCCGTCGCCAACAAAAATTATCTCCTTTTCCTGATCATTTATAATTTCTCTCGGATTAACCACTTTATCCATGCCAATCTGATCCAGATGTCCTTTTTCGTTATAGCGGTAATAAGCAATATAAACCTGCCCGCGACCTGCATCCATTACGGAACAAATTATTTTTGAAGTTTTGCCAACATTTAAAGCAAGTGCCGCGAGAGAAGAAATCCCGACAGCGGGCTTTTCCTTCGCCAGCATCAGTCCCTTTAGCGTGCTGACTCCAATACGCAGTCCGGTAAAGGAACCGGGGCCTATTGTGCAGGCAAACAAATCAATTTCAGGAATTTTTATTCCTGTTTGAATGCAGGCTTGATCAATCGCCGGCAAGAGCACTTCCGAATGATTTAATCCGATATTTACGATAGTATCATAGAGAATAATAGCATCACGCAACAGCGCAACCGCGGCGGTTTTGGATGAGGTATCAAAAGCTAAAGTCAGCATAACTTATTTAAATATTTTCATAATGTCATTGACAACTTTAAAATTCAGCCGTTCAATGTCAATGAAAATCACAAAAAGCATCAGCATCAACAAAATGACAAAACCGATTTGTTGCGACATTTCCTTAACTTTTATGCTTATTTCCCTTCTTGTTACAATTTCAATCAGGTAAAATAAAATATGTCCGCCGTCTAAAACGGGTATGGGAAAAAGATTAATCACTCCCAGATTGATTGAAAGTACGGCCATAAAGAGAAGAAAAGGAATTATGCCCTCTTTCACCTGAGCGCCGGCGACCTGAGCAATAAAGATGGGGCCTCCTAAAGTTCTTGGTGAAATAACACCCTCCAGCATCTTAATAACAGAAAGAACAGTCAGTTTGCTGATATCCCAAGTCTTTGATATTGAGGACAGGATCGCATCCCATGGATTTCTTCTTTCTATCATGGTCTTTCCGGAAGGTGATATTCCAATAAGGTATGAAGGCACTTCTTCACCAAAAATATTCTTTGATTGAGACAATCTAGGTTTAATGGAAAGAATCTTTTTTCCCGCTCCTCTCTCGACAATAACCTCCATTTCTTTATCTTTGTTCTCAGCTATTATCAGCCTTATATCTTCCCAAAAAATAATTTTTTGGCCATTGATTGAAATGATTTTATCTCCATTATTCATGCCGGATTCAAAAGCTGCTGATTCTTTTTGCACTTCACCAACGTCAGACGTTAAACCCGGCAACCCGTATATAAGAACAATAATAAATATCAATATGGCCAGTAAAAAGTTAAAAACGGGACCAGCCAGAACAATCAGCATGCGTTTCCATACAGCCTGTTTAAAAAATGATCTTTTTTCATCTTCCGGAGACAATTCTTCATTACCTGACTCTCCCAAAAGTTTGACAAATCCGCCCAAAGGAATCCAGGAAAGCACATATTCAGTTTCTCCTACCTTTTTTCCTATAATCTTAGGTCCAAAACCGAGAGAAAACTTAAGAACGCCTACACCGGCGATTCGTGCGGCCAGGAAGTGCCCCAGTTCGTGGGCAAAAATAAGAATGCTCAGCAAAATTATGAAAGAAATTAAAGTAATCACAATGCTATCCTTTCTATTGTTTTTTTAGTTTCTTTTCTCGCCCACAAGTCGGCTCGCAGAATATCATCCAATGAAGGACTATTAATTGAAACATGGCGAACAAGAACTTTTTCGATTATCTCAGATAAATTAATAAAACGAATTCTATTTTCCATGAACGCAGCCACAGCGACTTCATCGGCGGCATTTAAAACGACCGGAGCTGTGCCACCGCAAATACCTGCCGCATATGCAAGACCAAGACAGGGAAATTTCTTTATATCCGGCTTAAGAAATTCCAACTTACCTATTTTCACAAGATTTAAAGATGGAAGGTCATTAATCATTCTCTCCGGATAAGTCAGTGCGTAAGCAATAGGTATTTTCATATCCGGCACGCCCATCTGTGCTAAAAATGCTCCGTCAATAAATTCAACCATGGAGTGAACTATACTTTGCGGATGAATTAAAACATCTATTGCGCTGATGTCCATGTTAAATAACCATTTTGCCTCGATCACTTCCAGTCCCTTATTCATCATTGAAGCGGAATCTATGGTTATTTTCTTTCCCATTTTCCATTTGGGATGACGCAATGTTTGACTTAGACTTACTTTCTTCAATTGATTCCTGGTAAAATTAAAAAAAGGACCTCCGGATGCCGTCAAAATTATCCGTCGCAAATTCTGGCGCTTCTGTCCTTCCAAACACTGAAATATTGCGCTATGCTCGCTGTCAACAGGAATAATTTTTACTCCTTTTTTATTCGCCCTTTTGGTTACAATTTCTCCGGCCATAACCATTGTTTCTTTGTTAGCTAACGCTATATCTTTCCCCGCTTCAATTGCCGCAAGTGTTGGTATTAAACCCGCGGAACCTGATATGGCGGAAATAACAATATCTGTTGACGGAAATGAAGCAACTTCATTTAAACCTTCTTCATTATAGAATATTTTAACCTTAGTTTTCGCTGTTAAAGAATCGCGAAGTTTAAGAGCGCTCTCCTTAGTGCTTACAGCAACTACTTTGGGCCTAAACTTTTCTATCTGCTTTTTGAGCAGCTTTATATTTCTTCCGGCGGCAAGAGCCTCAACTTGAAAACGTTCCGGATTTTTTCCAATAACATCCAGCGCACTGCATCCAATCGAACCTGTTGATCCTAAAATCGTTATTCTTTTCATTTATCCAATTATAAATATACGATAATAATAAACAAAGGGAGCAATAAAAATCAGGCAATCCAAACGATCAAGGATGCCTCCGTGACCGGGCAAAATTGAACCCGCATCTTTAAGCCCGTAATTTCTTTTAATAGCGGATTCACAAATATCGCCCAGTTGCCCGATAATACTGCCGGTAAAAGCAAGAATTGCTATTTGCATCAATGATATTTCCGGCAAGAAATAATAGCTAAAGATCAGACAAGCACTTGTGCTTCCCAAGACCAATCCAGCCAAGCCTTCAACAGTTTTACCGGGGCTGACTAAAGGGGCTAATTTATGTCTGCCGAAATACTTACCAACATATAACGCAAATATATCGCCAATGAAGGCGAGGAATAAAACAAAGAATATCCATTCTATTCCTTTATCCATCATTCGCAATGAAATGAAATATGACATTAAAAAAGGTATATACATCATGCCAAAGATTACTTTAGCAACGGATAGGACATCAAACCGTGATTCTTTAATTGACAGAACAAATAGTATAAAAACAATCAACACGGAAAAGGCCAGCAGAGCAAGTAAATGCTGACTATTTCCAAATAAAACAAACAAAGGAATAATTACCGCCAGAATCAGACCTTGAATTTTTTCTTTTACAAAACCATTCCCGAAAACCATATGATTGTATTCCCAGACTCCGCCCAAAATAAATAAAATAACAACCGCAGAAAAAATTTCTTTTGAACAGAACACGATAACTATTACTAATAAAGGCGCCAGAATAAGGCCTGTCAACCATCTTTTAAAATATGAATTCCCTGTATTCGACATCAATTTCAATCCTTCGTTTACTGTTCAGTCTGAAATTTTATTTCTTCTAACTGTTCACTGGTTAAACCAAAACGTCTTTCACGTTTCTGATAACTGGCAATTGCTTTAAAAAGATCATCCTTTGTAAAGTCAGGCCAGAGGACATTAGTAAAATAAAGTTCCGTATAGGCCATCTGCCAGAGTAAAAAATTACTGATGCGATACTCGCCACTGGTACGAATTAATAGATCGGGATCGGGCATTTCTGAAGTGTATAAATAATTGTTAAAAGTTTCCTTATTTATTTCATTGATATCAATTTTACCGTTTTTATTATCTTGAATAATTTTTTTTACAGCACAGATAATCTCATCTTTTCCACCGTAACTCAAAGCCAGATTTAAAACCATCTTGTCATTATTAATTGTGCTTTCCTTGGCCTGCAAGAGTTTTTCTTTTACCGGAGGAAATAAACGATCTATTTCGCCGATCGTTGTGAGTCTGATTCCCTGTTTCTGCAATTGTTTAATTTCTTTGGCCAAATATTCTTCCAGTAAAAACATCAAAGCTTCCACTTCTTTTGCTGGACGTTCCCAATTTTCTATGGAGAACGCAAATAAGGTAAGATATTTTATGCCGATTTCGCGACATGTTTTCACGGTTGTCCTGACTGCTTGAGCACCTTCTTTATGCCCGCGTATTCTGCCTATTGAATGTTGTTGCGCCCAACGTCCGTTACCATCCATAATTATGGCTATGTGTCGGGGTAATTTATTGAAATCAATGTTTATCACTAATTCAGCTCCAAATCTATTTTCTACTCTAATAGACAGAACAATTTTTTTCAACAGGCAATCTTTATGAATAATATCTTCTAAAGTTTACCATTTAACAAAACAATTTGTTTAAACAAGTCGGCAGATAAACAAATGGGGAGTTTTTGACTCCCCATATTGTATAGTTATGTAAAGTCCGGATTAAATCTCCATTATTTCTTTTTCTTTGGCTACAAGTATTTTATCCGTTTTTTCGATATACTGATCAGTTAATTTCTGAACCTCTTCTTGTGCGGTAAAAAGTTCGTCTTCAGATATTTTATTGTTTTTCTTCATATTTTTTAATTCTTCATTAGTATCCCTGCGCGCGTTACGTAACTTAATTTTTCCTTCTTCCGCCATTTTTTTCACAACCTTGGCTATTTCCTTGCGCCGTTCTTCGGTCAATTGAGGAATGGAAAGACGCACTACTTTGCCGTCATTTGATGGTGTTAAACCCAAATCAGACTTCTGGATGGCCTTCTCAATCGCGCCAATTATCGAAGCATCCCAGGGAACAATAAGAATTAAACGGCTTTCAGGAATAGAAATGTTAGCCACCTGAGCAATGGGAGTGGC
This sequence comes from Deltaproteobacteria bacterium, assembly GCA_026388535.1. GTDB lineage: Bacteria > Desulfobacterota > Syntrophia > Syntrophales > Smithellaceae > Smithella. The sequence continues at coordinate 9,259 of JAPLJP010000043.1, forward strand.
CGCACCATAATAATCAACCTTTATTCCATCCAACAAGGCAACGGACGCTCTTCCCGTTCTTACCCTGCTGAAAGACTTGCCTAAACTTATAATAGTCTTCTCCATATCTTCTTTAAATTTCTGAAAAACCATTTCTTTAGACATAATCATTCTCCTACATAAGTACCAATTTTTTGACCGCAAATTGCCCTACGAATATTTCCTTTCTTTTGCAGATTAAAAACGATAATCGGTAATAAATTATCACGACAAAGAGATATTGCGGTTGCATCCATTACTTTAAGGTTTTTCGTCAATACATCAATATAACTTATGTTTTTAAACATAACCGCTGTTTTATTTTTTACTGGATCACTGTTGTAAACTCCGTCAACCTTAGTAGCTTTCAAAATAACATCCGCTTTAATTTCCATCGCCCGTAAAGATGCTGCAGTATCCGTTGTAAAATATGGATTGCCAGTCCCCCCGGCAAATATCACTACTCTTCTCTTTTCCAGATGGCGAATTGCTCTTCGCTGAATAAACGGTTCGGCAATTTCATGCATTTCAATTGACGTTTGCACACGCGTAGGAATTCCGCACCTCTCCAAAGCGCTTTGCAGGGCAAGGCTATTAATAACAGTGGCCAGCATTCCCATATAATCCGCTGAAGTTCGATCGATACCTTTCGAACCGGCTTCCAGACCGCGGAATATGTTGCCGCCGCCAACGACAATTCCTATTTGAATATTCAGATCGGAGAGAGATTTTATTTCCCCAGCGATGAAATTAGCCACTTCCGGATCAATTCCGAAAGGCTGTTTGCCTAAAAGAGATTCTCCGCTTAATTTCAACAATATTCTTTTATAAATGGCTTTTTCTTTTTTTTTGCCCACTTTATTTCTTAATTTCCTCTCCCAGTTGAAATCTTGCGAATCTGCGAATAACAACATTCTCGCCTGTTTTGGCAATGACGTTATTTAAAAGCGTCCCTACTGTAATGTCCGTGTTTTTTATAAATTTCTGCTCAGTTAAACAGATATCTTCATAATATTTTTTGAGTTTTCCCTCTATTATTTTATCCCAGATTTTTTCCGGTTTTTTCTCTTCACGTAATTGGCTGCGGTAGATTTCTTTTTCTCTTTCTAAAACGTCAGCAGGAACTTCATCAGGACGGACATAAATCGGATTGGATGCCGCGATATGCATGGCAACATCCTTGGCCATTGCTTGAAAATCATTGGTTTTCGCGACGAAATCAGTTTCGCAATTTATCTCCACCATAACTCCAATCCGGCCGCCCATATGAATATATGAGGCCACTGTGCCGTCTTTCGCCGCTTTTGAAGATCTTTTAGTGGCCGCGGACAATCCTTTTTTTCGCAGATAATCAATAGCCTTCTCAAAGTCGCCATCTGTTGCCAATAAAGCTTCTTTGCAATCCATCATGCCTGTGCCTGTTTTTACTCTTAACTCTTTAACCATTGCTGAAGATATTTCCAATTTTATATTCCTCCCTTAATAATAAATCCCAAATAGCTTAAGTTATTCGAATGATTCACCGGCATATTTTTCCGATGCATCAATTTTATCTTCCCTCTCCACGCTTTCAGGGACATCTGTTTCCTCCGACTTGGTTTCCGCGGACAAATCGGCCTCTTTATTTGATTCTGCGGTCAACTTTTCTTCAAAGCGTTTTCTCCCTTCCAAAACCGCTTCTGCAAATTTGGAAGTAAATAATTTTATAGCTCTTATGGCATCATCATTTCCCGGTATGATATAATCAATACCGTCGGGATCGCAATTAGTATCAACGATGGCCACCAAGGGGATTTTCAATTTTTTTGCTTCATTAACTGTTATATGTTCCCGGCTGGGATCGACAATAAAAACAGCCGCCGGCTGAGATTTCATATTTCTAATTCCACCTAAAACATTTTCCAGTTTTTCTTTTTCTTTCTGCAATTTGGTTATTTCTTTCTTGGGAAACGCTTTTATGGAATCATCATTAAACATAGCCGTTAAAGTATTTAAACGGTCGATACTCTTTTTTATGGTAATGAAATTAGTCAACATGCCGCCGAGCCAGCGCTGGTTGACATAAGGCATGCCGCAACGTATGGCTTCTTCCTTAATAGCTTCCTGTGATTGCTTCTTCGTTCCGACAAAAAGCACCTCTTTGCCCTGGCTGACAGTGTCAATAACAAAGTTATAAGCCGCCTGAAACATGCCGACGGTTTGCTGCAGATCAATAATGTAGATATTGTTTCTCGCCCCGAAGATGTATGGTTTCATCTTGGGATTCCATTTGTTTGTCTGATGTCCAAAATGGACACCCGCTTCCAGTAAAAGTTTCATCGAAATTGCTGACATATTTTTCTCCTTATTTTGTTTTTTCCTCCATCCCCTTCAACTTGCGCGGCAAACTTAATTAAAAGCAACATACCGGCAATCCGAGGATGTGTGAAATTTATCTCGCGGCACGTAACACAAACAATATAAATAATCAAGTTTTAATAACTGTTTTCCAGTAATAAAATTAATACCTTTTATCTGGGATTAAGTTGAGTAATCAGCGTTTATTTTCACATAATCATGGGAAAGATCCGAAGTATAAACATAATATGATTTATCGCCTCCTCCCAGTTCCACGTGCACATCAATACGGTCTTTCTGAAATACTTCCTTCAATTTATTCAAATTAATATTAACGGGTGAATCCTGATGAAATACTAACATATCCCCTATTGACAGGCTGATTTTTTCTTTTTCCATGGATATTCCGGAAGAACCGAGAGCGGCAATTATTCTTCCCCAGTTAGGATCTTCTCCAAAAAACGCCGTTTTGACTAAATTGGAATTGGCAATGGCGTATGCGGCACATCTTGCGTCTGATTTTGATTTAGCGCCCTGCACCATGACGGAAATAAATTTTGTCGCCCCTTCGCCGTCTTTAACGATCGCCTGGCAAAGCTCCATTAAAACGTCCGTCAGCATGTCGCGAAAACGCTGTAAGCGGGCTTGCGCTTTATCCAACGGGTTGTTGCCGGCCAATCCATTGGCTAAAATAATCGCCATATCATTAGTGCTCATGCAACCATCAACGCTGATGGAATTGAATGTAGAATTAATTACCTGATGAAATACCGTGCTCAGAGCTTTGGAATCAATTAAAGCGTCGGTCATCACATAAGTCAGCAAGGTGGCCATATTGGGCTCGATCATACCCGCACCCTTGGCTATGCCGCAAATGGTAATATCCTTTGCTCCAACCACACCTTTGCGAATAGCAATCTTCTGATATTTATCCGTTGTCATCATTGCCGTTTCCGCGTCTTCAATACCGGCTTCATTTAATCCTTTGACCAGTTTGCCGATGCCGCCCTCTATCTTATTTACCTGAAGTCTTTTTCCAATAACTCCGGTCGAACTAATCAATACAAGGTCATCTTTTATTTTCAATTCTTTAGACAGCGCGGCTGATACAGCTAAAGCGTCCCTGTAACCTTCTTTTCCAGTTGCCGCATTGGCGCAGCCGCTGTTGGTGATAATCGCCTGCGCGACTCCTTTCTTAACGCGTTCTTCATTAATCAATAACGGCGCTGCCTTGAAGGTATTTTTAGTGAATACAGCCGCCACTTTCGCTGGTACAGTCGAATAAATCAAGCCCAGGTCTTTTTGATCAGCTTTCTTAATTCCGACGGCAATTCCATTGGCCAAAAAACCAGGCACGCAAATTTTTGTTTTGTTTTTAACCATGAAACCAACTCCCCTTCAAAATAACTTAAGCACCGCAACATTTCTTATATTTTTTACCGCTTCCACATGGGCAAGGTTCATTCCGTCCCGTCTTACCGCCTTCATGCTTAACTGTTTTCGCTTCCGGCACATCCTCTCCACGGCTCATAACGTAGTCTTGCTTCTGTTTCTGCCTTATTTCTTCGACTTCTTCTTCTCTTCGTATTTTAACCAGACATAATTTTTCCAATACATCCATCTTTATACGGAAGATCATTTCCATAAACATCTCGTAGCCTTCACGCTGATATTCCCTCACCGGATCTTTTTGAGCATAGCCTCGCAGACTAACCCCTTCCCTCAAGTGATCCATGGCCAGTAAATGATCTTTCCATTGAGTATCTATTGCCTGCAACATAATCGCCTTCATCAGATAATCCATCAGTTCTTTGCCAAATTCATTTTCTTTATCGTGAAGAAGTTTTTGAACATTTTGAATTATTAATTCACTGATAGATGATTGAGCAGAAGTAATTTCATTCGAATTAGCTAAATTAAGTTTTAAATTAAACTGCTTCAATAAGGCATCGTCAAGCCCTTTAAGGTTTAAGTCTTCGTCATGTCCTTTTTCAGGGATATATGTAGATAAAAGATCATCAACAATTTCTTCAACCATTTCTTCAAGATCTGTCCATAAGTCCTCGCCTCGTAAGACTTTTTTTCGTTGTTCGTAAATTACTTTTCTCTGCCTGTTCATTACATCATCGTAATCTAACAGATGTTTACGAATATCAAAATTTTGTCCTTCAACTCGTTTCTGGGCATTTTCTATAGCGCGGGAAATATATTTATGTTCAATAGGCTGATCCTCTTCTATGCCGATCCTGTCCATAATCCCCGATATTTTCTCGGCTCCGAATATACGCAGTAAATCATCTTCCAGGGAAAGGTAAAAGCGGGAGGAGCCGTTATCACCCTGCCTTCCGGATCTTCCTCTTAATTGATTATCAATGCGGCGGCTTTCATGACGTTCGGTGCCCAAAATATGCAGGCCTCCCAAATCGGCGACCCCTTCTCCCAGACGAATATCCGTACCACGTCCGGCCATGTTAGTGGATATTGTAACCATGCCCGGCTGACCCGCCTGAGCGACTATTTCCGCTTCTCGTTCATGATTTTTCGCGTTCAGAACATGATGTTTTACGCCGGAACGGGTAAGATAAGTACCTAAAAGTTCTGATTTCTCGATGGAAATAGTTCCAATCAATACCGGCCGTTTCTCCTTATTTAAAGACTTAACTTCTTGAATTACGGCGTTGATTTTTTCCTTTTCGGTTTTATAAATCAAATCATTGTGGTCTTCGCGAATCATCGGCATATTGGTCGGGACAACTAAAACATCCAGATTGTAAATTTTCTTGAATTCAGGGGCTTCCGTATCGGCGGTTCCCGTCATACCGGCGAGTTTCTTGTACATTCTGAAATAATTTTGAAATGTGATTGAAGCCAGCGTTTGATTTTCTCTTTCAATTTTTACTTTTTCCTTGGCTTCCAGAGCCTGATGCAGGCCGTCACTGTAACGTCGGCCGGGCATTACTCTTCCAGTGAATTCATCAACGATAATAACTTGCCCGTCTTTGACAAGGTAATCCACATCCCTCTTAAACAAAGTATGGGCGCGGAGCGCCTGATTGACGTGATGAACAGTTTCTATATGTCTTGGCTCGTAAAGATTTTGAACATTCAGAAATCCCTCAACATGCGAGACACCTTCTTCCGTAAGAACGACCGTGCGGCTTTTTTCGTCTATCGAATAATCACTATCTTTCTTTAATCTGGGAATTATTTGGTTTATTTTGTAGTATTTATCCGTTGATTCTTCGGATGGGCCGGAAATAATCAGAGGCGTTCGGGCTTCATCAATTAAAATACTATCCACTTCGTCAACAATAGCATAATTAAACTCCCGCTGAACGTACTCCTCCAGCGTAAATTTCATATTGTCACGAAGATAATCAAAACCGAATTCATTATTGGTTCCGTAGGTGATATCAGCGTGGTAAGCATCTCTGCGTTCAGGATCATCCATGCCGTGAATAACAACACCCACACTTAAACCTAAAAATTTATAAATCGGCCCCATCCATTCAGAGTCTCTTCTGGCCAGATAATCATTCACCGTAACAACGTGGCAGCCTTTTTCTTCCAACGCGTTTAAGTATAAAGGCATTGTCGCAGCCAGTGTTTTTCCTTCGCCTGTTTTCATTTCGGCGATTTTACCTTCATGTAGAACAATGCCGCCGATTACCTGAACATCAAAGGGACGCATCAACAAAGTACGGCGTGAAGCCTCCCGCGCTACGGCAAAAGCTTCAGTCAGAATATCATCAAGAGTTAAGCCGTTTTTTAATTTTTCCATAAAATAGGGGGTTTTCGCCCGCAATTCTTCATCGGTTAACGACATCATTGCCGGTTCAAAATTATTGATTTCGTCCAGAAGCAATGACAATCGTTTCAATTCCCGATCATTTTTTGTTCCCACAATTTTTTTAACAATACTTTCCAGAAACATTTATTACCTTTTAAAAAAAAACCGGTAAACTTACCGGTGAATTTAAATAGTTTAATTTTATTAACAATAAAAATTACGCCTCCGGAATGAAATTTCCCGGCAATGAAAACGATTATTGTTACCTGCCTCCATGATCAGATGATCAACTGCTTTTCAAGTACTTCTTGGGATTTACCGGAATACTGTTGACGAATACAGAATAGTGAAGATGCGAACCAGTACTGCGGCCGGTATCGCCAACATAACCGATGATGTCACCTCTTTTAACCCTGACGCCTTGTTTCACGGCCATTCTGGACAAATGACAAAAAGCAGTAGTAAATCCATGTCCATGATCTATTCTTATAAAATTACCATCCTGCGAATCACGAGCACTGATAATAACAATTCCATCCGCCGGCGCAACTATTTCTTTGCCGAACCGGGTCGAGATGTCTAACCCTTTATGAAATTCCGTACCTGATCTAAAAGGTGATTCTCTTACTCCGAACTCCGATGTCACCCATCCTTTTACCGGCCATACGGAAGGCGTGGAAGCGAGAATAGATTTTTGCTCATGTAAAAAACCCAATAATTCATTAAAGCTTTTTTCCCGTTCATTGGCATCTTCATTTAGCTTTTCGATGCCTTTACGCATTCCAACTATTATTTTCTGCTGGTCCTGATTTAGCAAAGACTTGATTTTTGTTTCATTATCAGGTCCGCCAATACCCAGTGGTATTTTTTTATCCCTATTTGTTTCATATGCCAAAGTTCTAATATTTTTATCAACTTGCCTGAGCTCTTCCATGCGATCTGAAAATGAGTCTATTTTCATTGCCAGATCCTGGAATTGCTGAGATTGCTGCTTGGTTTGTTCCCTGAGCCTTGCCAGTTCAGCCCTGTCTCTCTTAATACTGGCATAATCATAAACAACATAGAGGGTTACAAGAATGATTACAACGGAAGCTATAAGAACATTACGAATAAAAGCTTTGGGAACAGATATTTTTTTGACGCCACTTTTCCTGTTAGGAATAATCATCAATGTAAAGTTATCTGACATTAATTCTTTCCTTAGAGATTTAGATGAGATTTAAAAGTATTTTAATTATAGGTGTTGGGTAACTACCACAAAAAATGAGTCAAAGTCAAGAATAACTTGATACCCTGTTATTACTTGATTTTTTTATATTTTTACCGTATTGTGTTGCCCAAATCATAAAAGAATTAATGATTCTATGAAGATAAAAAAATCGACAATAATTATCCTGTTGTTTTCAATACTTCTGGTGCTTTTATCTCTGCAGGGATGTGTTTTTGCGCCTCTAACTTCAAAATTCAATGCCGTAGATTTTTTGATATCCCAGGAAAATAAAATCGGCCGATCCTCTCACATTATTTTAGTCAGAGACTACAGCTTTCTATTTTTTACCAGAACAACACTTTACGCGATGGAAAAGCGCGATAATAATTGGCAAATGGCTTTTGAACCCATCGATGCCGTAATCGGGAGAAACGGCTTTGCGGCGGCGGGAGAAAAAAGAGAAGGCGATGGCAAAACACCTTCAGGTATTTATCCTCTCAAAATAACTTTCGGCTATGATGAGTCTGTAAAA
>JAPLJP010000187.1 GCA_026388535.1 Deltaproteobacteria bacterium
ATAAATCCCACGACTTTGAATCATCCGATTCCTGCCGGTGGGGGCAATAATAAAAAATAATATTTACTGGCTGATAATAAGTATTACGATTGAATTTAATCGTCAAGCATCAAATGGCATCTATTTATACCTGAATACAAACACAAATGTTAATTTATTGTAATAATGGAAATTTAAGAAAAATATGAAAGCGCTCAAATTAATTATAAATAACAACGGGAAATCCTGATTTACTGATTATCAAAATTTCCCGTTGCAATCTAAATTTATAAATTTTTTAAACCGTGCAAAATTAATGGCCTTCTTCCATGGCTCCCGCGATATACATCATAGAAAGAAGCATAAAAACAAGCGTTTGAACCAGAGACGTAAAAATCATCAGTAAGAAAACGGGAAGTGGAACAAAAAAAGGTACCAGAAAAAGAACAACCAGAAGAACAATATCTTCACCTTTAATATTGCCGAACAATCGGAAAGTCAAGGAAAGCGGCCGTGATATATGGCTGATAACTTCTATGGGCAGCATAAGAGGTGTGAGCCACCATACAGGTCCCAAAAACTGTTTGAAGTATTTTAATCCATGATTCTTAACTCCAACGACATGCGTTGATAAAAAAACAACCAGAGCCATAGCCGCATTAGTATTAATATTGGCGGTAGGGGATTCAAAACCGGGAATTATGCCTAGAAGATTAGATGTAAGAATAAATATTCCCAAAGTTGCGATCAGAGGGAAAAATTGTCTGCCGTTATGTCCCATTATTTCATTGAGCAGAGAATCAATGCCGCCAATAATCACTTCCATTACATTTTGGGACTTACCGGGATAAACTGCCATACGTCTCGTGGCCAATACTGAAAACAGAGACAAAAGGACGACAACAAACAAGGACCTTTGACGTTACCGGCTGGGTTTTTGAAAATGCCGCGTAAACCTCGTGCCATCCAGTAGAAGTTGATAATACTGATAAGCCCGCCTGAAAGCACGCCGAGGGAAAATTTTATAGGAGCGAAGATTAATGCCGGAATGAAAACGATTGCCAAAATAATCCAGTTGGCAGTTTCAATTCTTCTTTGGAGCGGGTCTTTGACGATGAGGTTCACTTTTTAAACTCTTTATTATTTGTTCTTCATCCGTAAAATTATTTTTAATCAAAACATATAAGTTACGAAATCCGGCCGCGATGCCTATTAATAAAAAAATAATGCTGAAAACATGTCCGGAGTCGAATTTACGATCTAAATAAGCTCCCAGTAAAAGACAACCAAAAATTGCCACAATCATGGCAATGCCTATGCTGCTGGCAAAAGCCATTTGCATGGCATACTTTCGGGTTTCTTTATCCATTTCCGAGGAGTTCCTTAACATGACTGAAACTACAAGTCAATTAAAAATATGACCGGCGTTCATTTTTTATAATAAATGGCGGTTTTCCCTGTACCAGTTAATTGTTTTAATAAGCCCTGTTGAAATATCTGTTCTGGAAACAAATCCAAATTCTTTCAATGCCTTAGCAGTATCTAGTAATCGTTTGGGCTGACCATCCGGTTTGGATTTGTTCCATACAATTTGTCCTGAAAAACCGGTTAATTTCACGATAAGTTTTGTCAGTTCTTTAATTGATATTTCAAAGCCGGTGCCAATGTTGACAGGCTCGCTTTTATTATACGATAAAGTGGCCAGATAAATTGCTTCAGCAGCGTCTTCTACATAAAAAAATTCGCGGGTGGCCGTTCCTGTGCCCCAAACTTCAATTTCCTGAGCATTTGAATCAAGGGCGTCAAAACATTTTTTTATTAACGCGGGAATCACATGGGAAGACCGGGGATCGAAATTATCGCCAGGTCCGTAAAGATTTACCGGAAGTAAAAAAATGGAGTTGAAGCCGTATTGCTGACGATAAGCTTGCGACTGTACCAGCATCATTTTTTTCGCTAAGCCATAGGGGGCGTTGGTTTCTTCAGGATAGCCATTCCAGATATCTTCTTCTTTAAACGGTACGGGAGTAAATTTGGGATAGGCGCAAATTGTTCCTAATGCGACAAATTTTTTAATATTTCGCAGATAGGCTTCGTGGAGCAATTGCGTGCCCATTATTAAATTATCATAAAAAAGTTCGGCGGGCTTTTCCTGATTAAAGCCGATACCGCCAACTTTGGCGGCAAGGTGAATAACTATTTCCGGCTTGGTTTCTTCATACATCCGGCGAATACTGCTAATATCCGTTAAGTCATATTCAGGACGATCGGCAATTTTAATATGACGACAGCCGCAATCATTTAATTTCTTTAATAAATGACCTCCCAGAAAACCTTTGCCGCCGGTAACGGTTATGCGCTTTTGTTTGAGCACTGAATTTTCCTCTTTAGTATTTTATATTCTACGTAACGTGCTTGTTATTACTGTAAGTAAAGCCGGCATCAATAAGAGTTTTTTCTTTTTTGGCTAAATCCAAATCCGCCGCAATCATCATATCTATAAGTTTTTCAAATGTAACTTTCGGCTGCCAGTTAAGCGCCTTTTTAGCTTTACTCGCGTCACCCAAAAGTGCGTCGACTTCCGTTGGCCGGAAATAGCGCGGATCAACAGAAACATATTTATTGTAATCCAGATTAAGCTTGTTGAATACTTTTTCTGTAAACTCCTGTACAGAGTGTGTTTCACCGGTGGCTATTACATAATCGTCCGGTTTGTCCTGCTGCAGCATCAACCACATGGCTTCAACGTAATCACCGGCAAAACCCCAGTCTCTTTTAGCTTCGAGATTTCCCAAATAAAGTTTGTCTTTCAATCCTAATTTGATTTGTGTCGCCGCGCGGGTTATTTTTCTCGTAACAAAAGTTTCACCGCGTCTTGGAGATTCATGATTAAAAAGGATGCCATTGGCTGCGAAAAGGCCGTAGGCGTCGCGATAGTTCTGCGCAAGATAATAGGCGTAAACTTTTGCCGCCGCATAGGGGCTTCTCGGCTGGAATACTGTTTTTTCATTTTGCGGGGGGGGCGCCGCGCCAAACATTTCGCTGGATGATGCCTGATAAAATTTAGTTTTAATGCCGGTTTTGCGTATAGCTTCCAAAATTCTCAAAGTTCCCAATCCGGTAACATCGCCGGTATATTCCGGCATGTCAAAACTCACGCGCACATGACTTTGGGCGCCGAGATGATAAATTTCATCGGGCTGAACAGAATGAAGTAAATCCATTAACTGGCCGGAGACACTCAAATCACCGTAATGCAGAAACAATTTAGTGTTCGGATCATGGGAATCACGATAAAGATGATCAATGCGCTCGGTATTGAAAGAGCTGGAACGACGAATCAGACCGTGAACTTCATATCCTTTGTTTAACAAAAGTTCCGCTAAATAAGAGCCGTCTTGTCCGGTAATACCCGTAATAAAAGTTTTTTTCATTTTTTCACCTAAAAATTTATTATAAGGGAAAATCAATATCGTCAATCATGCTGCGAAAATCTACGGTATTATTACAGGATTGATCAATGCATGTCAATGAGATGGTCAAAGATTTTTCAATGTTTTTGAACAGGCGTCAATAGTCCTGTCCAGATCTTTATTCGTATGAGCAAAAGATAAAAATCCGGCCTCAAATTGCGATGGCGCCATCCAGATTCCGTTTTTCAGCATGCCATGAAAAAAGCGGCAAACAGCACCGTGTCTGATTTTTGAGCAGTGCAATAATCGAAAACGGGACCTTGTTGAAAGAATATAGTAAACATGGAATGGACGCGGTTTATACAAACAGCAATTCCTTTGGTTATAAATAGTTTTTCTATCTGCCGGCAGAGCTTATCCGTTTTTTCATCCAGCACGTAAAAAGAATTATTTTTTGATTTAAGAATATTGAGAGTGGTTAAACCGGCGCTCATTGCCAAGGGATTTCCGGAAAGAGTTCCCGCCTGATATATATCTCCGGTGGGGGCTAGCTTTTCCATAATTTTTCTTCTGCCGCCTATCGCACCGACAGGCATTCCCCCGCCAATGATTTTACCCAGGCAAGTTAAATCAGGTTTGATTCCGATTAAATTCTGCCAACCACCAAATATAAAACGAAATCCCGTAATGACTTCGTCAAAAATCAAAACTATGTCATTTTTAATTGTGAGCTCTCTGAGTTTCTTTAAAAATCCCTTTAGCGGTGGAATGACTCCCATATTACCGGCAACAGGCTCAACAATGACAGCGGCAAGTCGCGAACCGTAACGTTCTATCGCTTTTTGGAACGCATCCATATCGTTATAAGGCAAGCTTAATGTCAACCGGGCAAGTTCAGAGGGAATCCCAGGAGAACCGGCTATGCCTAAAGTAGCTATTCCTGATCCGGATTTAATTAAAACTGAATCAGCATGACCGTGATAGCCGCCGTCAAATTTGGCAATCATATCCCTGCCGGTAAATCCACGCGCCAAACGAATTGCCGTCATCACTGCTTCCGTTCCGGAACTGGTCATCCTTAAAAGTTCTATAGAAGGAATTGCCTTAGAGATTAATTTTGCCATTTGCGTTTCGGCTTGAGTTGGCGCGCCGAAACTTGTTCCCTTTTTGGCTGTGCCACAGATAGCCTCGACAACTTTCGGATGAGCATGTCCCAGAATCATTGGTCCCCATGAAAGAACATAATCTATATATTCTTTACCGGAAAGGTCATAAATTTTACTGCCTTTCGCATGGCTCACAAAAACAGGCTTGCCGCCTACAGCTTTCCATGCGCGCACTGGAGAATTGACGCCTCCGGCGATAACACGGCGCGCTTTGACAAAATATTCGAAACTCTTTTTTTTCATTTAAAATACTCCGGAGACGTTTTTTTAAATTCCTGAACACTTTCCAGAATCATATAATCATTGAGGCTTGCAGCGATTGCCATATCTTTTATCAGCGATAAAATGTTCTCATCATTGGAATGAAGCATGGTAAAGATGTTATATTTATTTCTGAAAGCCGGTTTTCTTTCGTAGCAGTGAGAAATGTTGGGAAAGGACGCAAATATTTCCCCCGCTTTTTCTGTTTGTTTTGCCGGCACTGACCAAACCACCAAAGCGTTTTTTTTATAACCTGTTTTTTGATGACTAAGAACAGCGCCAAACTTGCGAATAAAACCTTTCTTAAAAAGTTCTTTTGTTATCTCAAGAACTTCTTTGCCGGTTAATCCGCAGAGTTTGCCTGTTTTCTCAAAAGGAGAGTTAACTACTTCTATGTTTTTTTGTATCAAAAAGGCAACTTCGTTTTGTTTTTTCGTTAAAGTTTCCATTTGATAAATTTTATCCTGCCTCAAAAATAAAATCAAGTCATTGGTTGCATGTGGAAATTTTTCTTGACAATTAGCAATCGCGCCGTTAAAAATAAAACAACAAAGCCCGAAAGCGTTAAAATTTAAATAAAGGAGGTGTGAATAATATAAATAAAGGGTTTTGAAATTATCATTAAAATACCAAAGGAGAATCTAAATGAAAAAAAGTTTAATCTATGTATTGCTGGCGATGGTAATGGTTATTGTTACATCTCCGTTTGTTTTTGCGGCTCCGGAAGCGGCTGCAGCACCAGCAGGAGTGGTGGATTACACAAAAGCTATCATAATCGGCATCTCATTGTTCGTAGCTGGTTTAGCAATAGCTTTCGGTACACTGGGGACGGGATTAGGTATGGGCAATGGTTTAAATGGTGCCACCAATGCCGTTGGTAGAAACCCGGAAGCTCAGGGTAAAATTCTTTTGACCATGATGGTCGGTCTGGCCATGATTGAATCTCTGGCCATTTACGCGCTGGTTATCGCACTGATCGTGCTTTACGCCAATCCGCTTTTGAAGTATCTTGGCTAAAAAATATTGTTATTATTATCAGGGAGGGGGAGCGTGCATCGACTTTCTCTCCCTTTTTATTGAGACTCCAATGTGACAAGCGAAGCGTAGTCAGATTGGTTAGTCGAAATATCCCCGAAGCGCAGCGCAGGGGGTTAATGACACCTTAATTTTCCAAGAGCAGCGCAGTCATGTTTGTTAGTCTAACTTATCCCCGAAGCGTAGCGTAGGGGGTTAATTACACCTTGAAATTACACGGCAAGCAATAAAAAAACCTGAAGCTAATCATCAATAACAACTTTACCACGGTGAATCTTTTTTTCTGCCTGTTGATGTTTAGCCGTAAGAATTTTCTCTTTTGCTCTTTTGCTGCGTTTTCTCTTTTGCCGGCGAATTTTTTCCAGCTTTTCTTTTTCTTGAGCAATAAAACCTTTTTGCCGTAATTCAATTTTATTCAATAATAATCTTCTGGCTAGGAAACGATTCAGCGACTGCGACCGCTCCTTCTGGCACTTTACAGATAGACCTGTAGGAATGTGGACAAGATAAACACAAGAGGAGCTTTTATTGACCTTTTGGCCGCCGGGACCGGAAGACCGGATGAAAGATTCCTCAAAGTCGCTTTCCGCCACTCCTAACTTAAGCATTTTGACGGAGAGAGCTTTTTCTTTGTCGGAAGAAACAGGCATATTTTTTAATGAAGTTTAAGGAATAGAATAAATTTCGTCGCCGATTAAGTGGATCCAGTTTTCAGCAAGTACTTCTTTTGCTTCTTCCAGCTTATCGACACCGAGAATAACGATTGTTTCTTTACCAATACGATTAATAGTTGTGTAGAGATAAAGAATATTAACCTCCGCTTTGGCTAAAGGTTTCAAAATAGCATTAATACCGCCGGTATGTAGGGGAACTTCCGCAGCTAGCACAGGTGTTACTTCAAAGTTGAAATTATAGCTTTCCAGAAGCGCGGCGGCTCTATCGGGATCGTTCACTACAAGACGAACTCGGCTGTCGTGTTCGATACTGGCAGCCGATACGGCTTTAGTGCTGATATCCTCAGTATCAAGAATATGAATCAGTTTGGCAAAAGAGCCGGGCACATTGCCTAATAAAACGGAAATTTGTTTTACAGCCATAAATGTCCTTTTAATCTTTTATAAAATCAAATCCAGCAGTAAAAGCTCTTCGGTTAATTTCAGCCACCGATTTTT
>JAPLJP010000069.1 GCA_026388535.1 Deltaproteobacteria bacterium
CTGGCCTTGGGCGGCATACTGTTTTATATTATTGTGAACGGTATTGGTGTAATAAGCTGGGATTTTGTTACAAAACCTCCGACCGATTCCATGACAAAGGGCGGTATAATGCCCGCGATTCTGGGCACTATATACCTCACAATAGGTGCAATAGCGGTTGGTCTGCCCTTAGGCATTGCTTCAGCAATCTACCTGACAGAATATGCTATAGAAAATAGAATTATACGCATCATAAAAGTAGGCATTAATTGTCTGGCCGGTGTTCCTTCGGTTGTTTTTGGTTTATTCGGACTTGGTTTTTTTGTTATTTTCATGAAATTCGGATCGAGTATATTATCCGGATCGCTCACTTTAGGTTTTTTGATTCTGACGACGATTATCGGCGCCTCAGAAGAAGCATTAAAAGCTGTGCCACAAACTTTTCGCGAGGCATCACTTTCGCTTGGCGTGTCCAAATGGCAAACAACGTACAGAATTGTTTTGCCTAACGCCATGCCGGGAATTCTAACAGGTTCCATTTTAGGCATTGGGCGTGCTGCCGGAGAGACAGCGCCGATTATGTTTACGGCTGCCGCATATTTTACAGCCAAGCTGCCCCATTCTGTTTTTGATGAAGTGATGGCTCTGCCATATCACATTTATGTGTTGGCAACAGCCGGAACGAACATTGAAGCAACAAGACCCATACAGTTTGGGACCGTGCTGGTTTTAGTGGCAGTGGTTCTGGGAATTGATCTCGTGGCCATTGTAATCCGGAGTTATATGAGAAAAAATAAAAGGTGGTAGGAATGGATTCCAATATTATTAAATTGAATAAAGTAAATTTTTATTACGGACAAAGTCGCGCCCTGACGGATATTTCGATGAAGTTTGAAAAAAATAAAGTAACCGCACTAATCGGACCTTCGGGATGTGGAAAATCCACGCTCTTGAGACTTTTGAACAGAATGAATGATTTAATTGATGGGACAAGAGTTGAAGGAGAAATACTTTTTGAGGATAAAAATATCTATGCCCCGGATATTGATCCGGTTGAAATACGCCGTAAGATTGGAATGGTTTTTCAGAAACCCAATCCATTCCCTAAAACAATTTATAATAATATTTCCTACGGACCGAAGCTTACTGGCATTGGGGTTAGTGATATGGATGCTTTAGTGGAACTGAGCCTGAAACAGGCCGTATTGTGGGACGAGGTGAAGGATATTTTAAATAAATCGGCAATGAATCTATCCGGTGGCCAGCAGCAGAGGCTTTGTATTGCCCGCGCGTTGGCTATGAAGCCGGACATTTTACTGATGGACGAACCGACTTCTGCGCTTGATCCCATTTCCACGGCGAAAATTGAAGAGTTGATTGAAGAACTGAAAAAGAACTATACTATTATTATCGTTACCCATAATATGCAGCAAGCGGCCAGGATTTCCGATGAGACTGCTTTTTTTTATCTGGGAAACATGATTGAATATAATAAAACAGAGAAAATATTTACCAATCCGGATATAAAACAGACAGAAGATTATATCACCGGCAGGTTTGGCTGATATGCAATGGGAGGAATATTTATGGAAGAAAAAAGGCACACAAGTTCTCATTATGAAATGGAACTACAGGAAATAAAGAACAACCTTATTTATCTTGGCGCGCTGACGGAGAATGCTATTCATTTGGCCATGCAATCTCTGACTGACAGAAACACCGAAATGGCGAATAAGGTCATAGCAAATGATTATGAAATTGATAAAAAGGACAAGGAAATTGAAGAAAAATGCATCAAAATGCTGGCGCTGCGTCAGCCAACTGCGATAGATTTAAGGTTTATTACCACGGCCATAAAAATTACCGGGCATCTGGAAAGGATCGGCGATATGGCCGTGAACATTGCGGAGAAAGTCGTTCAGCTCAATGAAGAACCGAAACTGAAGCCTTATATTGATTTGCCCCATATGTCAGGCATAGTTGAAGAGATGGTTAAAAAATCTCTGGATGCTCTGATTAAAAGGGATTTGGAGATTGCTGAACAAGTAAGGCAGATCGAACAGGTGGTTGATGATCTCAATGAACAAATATTCAGAGAGCTTTTAACTTTTATGATGGAGGATTCCAAATCCATTCACAGAGCTTTATTGATTATGCACGTATCGAAAAACCTGGAGCGTATTGCCGATCACGCCCAGGGCATTGCGGATATGGTCATTTATATGGTAACCGGTGAAAACGTAAGACACCAACCTGCAATTATTAGCGATGAGGAACAAGCTTGAAAAAAAATCTTTTTTACAAAATATTTTTTAGTTACCTTGTCATTATAGGTATATCTTTTTTTCTGCTAGATGTGTTCATGCGTAGCGAGGTAAAAGACGTTCTTACTGCCCACATTGAAACGGAATTATTATCCTATGCGAAACTCATTGACCAAACTTCTTTAGAAAAAGCTTCAGAACACCTGAATCAAGTAGCAAAGATATCCCAATCCAGAATAACCCTGATTGACGAGCGGGGCAAGGTTTTAGCGGATTCAGAAAAAGAAGCCGCTCTTCTGGAAAATCATTTTAATCGTCCGGAATTGCAGGAAGCAAGACTCCGTGGAACAGGAAAGTCAGTCCGGTTTAGTAATTCTATCGGAATTGATATGCTTTATATAGCCATAGCCGTCAAGGATGGAACGAAAATTAAAGGTTATATCCGACTGGCTCGTCCTCTACATGATATGCAGAATGCGATTAACAAAGTTTATCAATATATCCTTCTATCACTATTTATAGTGGCAATTATTTCACTTATCATTGCGCTGTTTTTTTCTTATCGTCTGTCAAAACCTATAAAGGCTATGGAAAAATTTACCGAAAAATTACGACAGGGAGAGCCTGTGGGAACGATTATTCTGGACACTGCGGATGAAACTAAAACG
>JAPLJP010000058.1 GCA_026388535.1 Deltaproteobacteria bacterium
TCACAACCGAGTTCACCTTTGTCGATGCCATCACCATGTGGTTTGTCAAAAACCCTGAGTGGTTCGATGTCGTGGTCACCCCCAATATGTTCGGAGATATTATCACCGATCTTGGCGCCATGATTCAGGGCGGCATGGGCATCGCGGCGGGAGGAAATATCAATCCGGAGGGCGTCTCCATGTTCGAACCGATTGGCGGTTCCGCTCCGAAATACACCGGACAGAATGTTATCAATCCTTTGGCGGCTATCTGCGCCGGAGGTATGATGCTGGAAACTCTGGGAGAGGACATGGCCGCTCAGCGGATAGAGGCCGCGGTAATAAAACTTCTGGAAAGCGGGAAGCTCAAGAGCCTTGATGCCGGCAAAATGGGCATGACTACAAGCGAAATTGGGGACTGGCTCGCCGCCAACGTATAATCAGTCTCTTTGTATCTATTTTAATTATCTATCGTGCGATGTTTTGATGATAATACCACGACATCGCACGACTTTTTTCCACAATATTTAAGTGCGTCTGGAATTTATTCCGATTTTAATGCCTCGTCAATTACCTGACTGATTACTTCTTCCGACCACTGCTTTTTCCCTATATTTTCCGGCAAACGCTCAATTGCCGACGAAATGCGCTTTCCATATGAAATGGCTTTTTTCAAATCACCCGACAGAGGGGCTGCATCTGTTTTTTGAGACATCTCATTCTTGAGCGCGGAAGGTAATTCCTTTAGTTTTCTAACAATTTTCCCACGCGCAAGACTCGTCAGCATTGAATTATCATACCCGCCAAAAGGAGCCCGGGCATCATCTTTAAAAAGCACCAGCGGCTTACCGGCCGCATACGCAAGGGCGGCTTCAACAATCATACCTTCGTCGGGCACACGGCCGTTCAGGTTGCACACTACAGCGTTGCATCGCTCAATCAACTCATATGCATCCAAAGAGAATATAGCGTAATCAGCGCGTGTACGTATTCCGGAGATTGTTGATGGAAACGATGAATTTCCAAAACGCATGATATACGCTTCCAGCCCGTCACGATGCGGCAGGAATGTTTGGAAACCCGAATCTTCCAGCACTTTGGCAATCGCGCTCATGCCGCCAACTTCTTCCGCGCAAAACAGAGGGCCGGAACAGTAAATTCGATTTTTTTCCATAAGATCTCCAAAATCGCTAGCGATAAAACTCACGGCAGCGGCACACAGTCCCGTGGAGCTTATTGTTCTCGCTGAATTTTTTATTTTGTACAATAATGTTTAATTAAAATCAAATAATTACTATGGAAGTCTTGTGAAGGGCTGCGCCAGTATTCCGGCAATTAAACATTTAAATAATCATAAATTTTTTACAGCCTTGCATTTTTATCCCAACCTTGCTATCAAAATTAAGTAACAAAAATCAGGTAGGTATGTAAGCCATATTGGATTAAGCCTTTAATCAGGATGCCTTAGAATAGGCGATCATAATTATGAACCATTATTATATTCTCATTTTTGTTTTCGTTCTGGCGGTAGCGGTAATTATCAGCGTTGTTTACACAATATGGCGCGGCCGCAGAGACGAACAGAAATTAATCAGCATTGTCCACGGCTCCCCTATTCCCGCTTTCGTGATATCCAAAGATCATAAAGTAATCTACTGGAACAGGGCTTTGCAGGCGTTAAGCAACATCAAGCCCAGCGAAGTCCTCGGTACTAATCAGCAATGGCGAGCTTTCTACAAGATTCAACGGCCTTGTCTGGCTGATCTGATTCTGGACGGCAAAACCGGTCAAACTAATGAGCTATACTCCGGAGAGTTGAACAAATCGAAACTGCTGGAAGACGCTTATGAGGTGACGGAATTTTTTCCTGATATGGGTGAAAAAGGAAAATGGTTTCGTATTACTTCTGCGGGGCTTAGAGATTCCGGCGGATATTTTTTTGGCGCGATGGAAACCCTGGAAGATATTACTGAACAGAAAACGGCGCAGGAGGAGCTTCTCCAACGGACAAAACTGGAATCACTGGGCACGTTCGC
The DNA here is from genome assembly GCA_026388535.1 of Deltaproteobacteria bacterium. GTDB lineage: Bacteria > Desulfobacterota > Syntrophia > Syntrophales > Smithellaceae > Smithella. The sequence continues at coordinate 2,016 of JAPLJP010000058.1, forward strand.
CGGAGGCGTAGCCAAGGATTTTGACAGTCTCCTCACCGCGATTCTGCGTAATGTTTTTTTGGCCAAAATATCCGCTACTGATGAAGATAAAATTATGGAAGATGGTTTGGCTGTTGCGGAACGCGCCGGCCTGCAGGCCAAAGAACTGGCTCACCGCCTGATTACATTCTCCCAGGGCGGTTATCCGGTTCGCAAACTGGAAAGTCTCGGACCCATTTTGCGGGAGGCCGCCGAAAAAGTTTCCCAAGGTTCCAACATCACCTGCAATATCTCAATAGCCGAAGACCTTTGGCCATGTGAAGTTGATGCCGCCCAAATAAGGCAGGTGGTAGAAAATGTTTTGATTAACGCTAAAGAAGCCATGCCTAATGGCGGCATTGTGGAACTTATAGCTGAAAATACAACAATCGGAACAATTATCAGGTCACTGGGACAAGGCAATTATGTGCGGATTATCATCAGGGACAAGGGAATTGGAATTCCCCGGGAAAATCTTTCCCGGATATTTGATCCCTATTTTACAACAAAAAAGACGAAGGAGCGCGGCGGTATCGGCCTCGGACTGGCCATCAGCGATTCTATCATCAAATACCATAATGGATTGATTTCGGTCGAATCAGTTGTTAATTCCGGAACCACATTTTCCATTTATCTGTCCGCGAAAGTGAAAAACGGCACATGATTCAATTAATAAAAAAGCGGGATTTTAATCCGAGATCTTATTTTTTAACTCACTTAATTTGTTGAGCGCTTCCAGCGGCGACATTGAATGAATATCGATATCTTTAAGTTCAGCGATAACTTCATTATCTTTATTTTCCAAGGCAATCGCGCTTTCTTTTCTCGCGAAAAGATTCAATTGGGGGTTGCTTTTTCCGTCACGGGTTCCCCGGACAATGCGGGGCATGCCGATTTCGTCAAATTCTCCTTTTTCCAGATTACGCAGTATTTCCTTGGCGCGGGCAATCACTTCCTTCGGCACACCGGCGATACGCGCCACTTCGATGCCGTAACTGCGGCTGGTGCCGCCTTCCATAATCTTACGCAGAAAAATTATTTTTTCTCCCCATTCTTTCACCGCGATATTATAATTTTTCACCCCGCTTTTTGTTACTACCAAATCTGTTAATTGATGATAATGAGTGGCGAATAAAGCGCGGACGCCCCTACCCTGAAAATCATGGATGTATTCGGCAACCGCCCAGGCGATGCTCAATCCGTCAAACGTGGAAGTGCCGCGCCCTACTTCATCAATAATGACTAGACTGCGGGAAGTCGCGTTTTTTAAAATTTCCGCTGTTTCCGTCATCTCCACCATGAAGGTGCTCTGGCCTTTAATCAGACTATCGGACGCGCCGATACGGGTGAATATTTTATCAACAAGTCCTATCTTCGCTTTAGCCGCCGGAACAAAACTTCCCATTTGCGCCAGAAGGACAATCAAAGCCACCTGCCTGATATAAGTGGATTTGCCCGCCATATTCGGGCCGGTAATAACGAGCAGTTTATTGCTTTGCAAATCAATGAGACAATCGTTCGGCACGAAACCTTCTTTTTTCAACGCCGTCTCCACAACGGGATGGCGTCCGTCCTTAATTTCAATGGTGTCTTCTTCATTTATTTCCGGACAGGCGTAATGATATTTTTCGGCGACCTCCGCCAAAGCGGCCAGAGCGTCAAGTTCGGCGATGAGGAATGAATTATTTTGAATGTCCGTAATATATTTATCAAGATTATCGCGCAGGGAAATAAACAACTCCTGTTCCCTTTCCCTGATTTTTTCTTCAGCGGTTAAAACGGTCTGCTCAAATTCCTTCAATTCCTGATTGATATAACGCTCCGCGTTAACCAGCGTCTGTTTCCTGATATAGGAATCGGGAACCATAGCGGCGTTAGCTTTTGTCACTTCAATGTAGTAACCGAAAATGTTATTGAAACCGATCTTCAGAGAATTGATGCCTGTTTTTTTTCGCTCCCCGGCTTCCATTGAAGCGATCCATTTTTTTCCGTCGCGACTGATAGAGCGCAGCTTATCCAGTTCGTCATCATAACCCGCGGCAATAAAACCGCCGTCCTGCGTTTTCTGCGGCGGATCGTCAATGATCGCCCGGGTAATCAAATCAATGACGGCGGACATTTCCGTAATCTGCGAACGGATCGCGGCAATCGCGGGAGAGGTACAATCCGTCAGCATTGATTTGAGCTCCGGTATGGCCGCAAGAGAAGTTTTCAACGCGACAAGATCGCGGGGGTTCGCTACCCGCAGAGAAACCCTTCCCGCAAGTCTTTCCAGATCATAAATTCGCGATAAAGTTTTGCGCAATTTTGCCCGCAGGATATGCTCATCCTTGATTTCGGCAACCGCGGCCAGTCTTGTTTTAATTTTTTCCGCGTTCACAAGCGGATAATTCATCCACCAGCGCAGACGTCTTGTTCCCATCGGCGTCAGGGTTTCATTAAAAAGAGAAAAAAGGGAACCGGCTTTGGAGTTATCCTGAATTGTCGCGAAGATTTCCAGATTACGTCGTGCGGTGTCATCGAGCAGGAGAAAATTCTCCGTGGAGTACCATTTAATTTCGCTGATGTGCTGAGGATTGATTTTCTGCGTCTGATTAACATAACTTAAAATGGCTCCGGAAGCTTTCATCGCCGCCGGATGTTCTTTTATCTTGGAAACATCCAGAACTTCGGCTGTAAAAGTCTGATAAAGCAAAGCGTCCGCCTGCGGGGATTGAAAACAATCTTCTTCCAGATAATTAATCCGGAGTTCCGGCATTTGTATCTCCAGCGTTTTGAGCAATATTTTATCAGGAAAATCCCGCGGCAGGATTAGTTCCTTAAAATCCAGTCCGGCAATGGCGATGAAGAAAAATTCGCGATCGGAAAATTCGCTGATTTGAAATTCGCCCGTGGAAATATCCAGAAAAGCAAGACCAAGCGTATCCTTGCAGGCGCAAAGGCAGGCCAGATAATTATTTTCGCCAGCGGCAAGATTTTCTTCATCCAGAACAAGGCCGGGAGTGATTATCCGAATCACTTCTCTCTTGACTATTCCCTTAGCTTTTTTGGGATCTTCCACCTGCTCACATATCGCCACTTTAAATCCCTTTTCCACAAGCTTGGTAATGTAAGCGGCGGCGGCGTGATAAGGAAAGCCGCAAAGCGGCACGCTGTCTTCCTTGCCATTATTGCGCGAGGTGAGAGTTATCTCCAGAACAGGCGCGGCTGTAACCGCGTCTTCAAAAAACATTTCGTAAAAATCACCCATGCGATAAAGCAAAATACAATCGGGATGATTTTCCTTGATTTTCACATACTGCTTCATCGCCGGAGTTAAATCGAGCGTTACCCCTACCGCCATTTGCCATCGTCCCCTTTTCTCAGATCAATATAGTCCGGATCATCCTTTTTGTCTATTTTATGATTGGCAATAAAAGAATTGGCCAGCCAGCTGACAACGCTGATAACCAGAGAACCTAAAAAGGCGGAGAAAAAGTCTTTGACTGCAAAACCCGACACAAGGTAAGCAACAAGCTCCAGCAAAAACGCGTTAATAAAAAAATAAAATAATCCCAGAGTCAATATGCTCAATGGAAGGGTAAGAAAAATCAAAATCGGCCTGATGAAAATATTGACCAGACCCAAAACGCATGCGGCAATAACCGCCGTGGAAAGTGTATCCACTTTGATGCCGGGCACAAACTGCGAAGCGAGTAGAATTGCCACCGTTATTATCAACCATCTTGTTATTATTACCAACATATAATTCACCTCTAATCCATTCCCAAATCAAAGCGCTATCTTTGTTGGCGTCGTTGTCGGCTTCCTCAACGTATTACTAATACGCCCCGTCGCCTCCTCCTAGCCGCCTCGATATCATCTTTGATTTAGAAATGGTATAAAATTAAATTTTCTAAATTCATTCTCCTTGCTATTCATCTTATTTTTCCACAGTCACAGTTTTCGCCGATTTAAAGAAAATCCAGGAAACATTGACACCGCTCATAATGGAAGTTTCCCTCTTCACCAGAGAACTGTCCTCAAAAGACGCTCTCTGGAGAAAATCAGCGCTGACAAAGGCATTAAAAATGAATTGTTTATACGCCTTACTCAAACCAACCGTGAGCGTTGAGCCGCTGTATCCGCCGCCAGCCGAATACGCGGGGCGTACTGCTGTCGCGTAGGCCGGCTCCACAGCGTAATAATAATCATGATAACCGCTATCCGCAAACATGGGACCTACGGATAATCCCAGATTTAAACCGGTGTCGGGGATTAAATCATCTTTTACAAAATTAATTCGCGGGCTGAACACCCAACCCTCGTGACGCACGGAAGAAAAATCCGTGGAAAAAAAAGCACGCACCGGCAAGGTCATGTCTAATTTATACTTATCTTCTTTGCTTTCCCAAAGCTTGATTTTTAAAGCCGGTCCTAATTCAAAAGTCGGATCCAGATCCGGCATACCGGCGCGGGCAGAGTTGTTGGAACTCTTTACCGGCACAGAGCCGAAAATACTGAAATCCAGCAATATCCGATCTGTTTTAAAAATCTGTCCGGAAATGCGCTGCTCGTCTACTTTTAAAATGTCGCCGCGATAAACGAGATAAGGATACGGCAGCAAGTACAGTCTGTTTTCGTCCGAGCCACGATAATCAGGTATCTGGAGCAGCCCCAGACCAACGCCTATTTCCCAGAGAGGCTTTTCTTCACAAATTGCGCTGGCGGGCAATAAAAAGCTCAAAAGCAACAAAGAAACTATTACCCTGCAATTAATGCGCATATTTTTACCTTCTGCCAATCCTAAATCAAAGCGCTATTACAAAACGCTTGTCACTTATCAAAGGGTACAAACATCTTCGCCTTAGCGCCGCAAACAGGACACTCATCAGGCAGGACGCCATCGGCGACATACCCGCAAACTTTACAAACATAGTAAGTTGTTTCTCTTTCTTCCATGAAGTGCGACATGGCCTCTTTATAAAGTTTGGCATGAGTCTCTTCCACATCCTTACTCTGGCTGAAATGCAGAGAAGCTTCTTTATTGCCCGCCTCTTCCGCCAGCTTCACAAACTGATCGTAGGCGACTTCGGCAACTTGTTTCTCCGATTCAAAGCTGGCGGCAAGATTTTCTTCGGTACTCTTGATTTCCTTGAGCACTCTTAAGGCTCTCTCGCCGTGAATTTCTTCCGAGAAAGAAATTACGCGGAAAAGATGCGCCATTTGTTTATAGCCTTCACCTTCAGCCTTCTCAGCATAAACCTTGAGCCGCAGGGCAGCTTTTGCTTCTCCGGCATACGCCTGATTCAACGCTTCTTGAATTTTATCCATATATTTACCCTTGATTTAATAGAATCTTTACTCTGGTGCGAATTCGTCCTTGGCAGCTCCGCAGACAGGACATGACCAGTCATCGGGTAAATATTCAAAAGCCGTTCCTGGAGCAATGCCGCCGTCCTTATCGCCCTTGGTCGGATCATAAACATAACCGCATACACCGCAAACATATTTTTTCATTTTCCACTCCTTAATATTTTTTATTCCACAGTTAATTAGAAGCTGTTCTTTTAATCAACTCCGCCGCGATAGTTTTTCCTAATTCATGACATTTTTCTAAAACACCGGAGTCTGGAACATTTTTTACGGCAATTGATTCAGCGGCAATTTCCACCTTCATTTCCTTGAGCATCGACTCTAAATGCTTGACCGATTCCCCGCTCCAGCCGTAAGAACCGAAAGCAGTGCCAATAAGATTGGCCGGTTTCAATCCCT